>DASSJP010000434.1:0-2029 GCA_035691165.1 Rubrobacter sp. | reverse complement strand
GTCACCATACACCCGCTCGATACCATCGAACACGCTGCGCGCGAGCTTTACGAGCGCAAGATAGGCTGTCTCCCCGTCGTCGCTGATGATGAGCTGGTCGGCATCATAACCTCCGAGGACATGATGCGTACCCTCATTGAGATGGTCGGGGCGCAAGGCCGCGGGACCTGGGTCGAGGTCGAGGTCCCGAACGAGCCAGGGACCCTGGCCGACGTCACCGACGTGATCCGGGACCGCAAGGTCAACATAGCCGGCATCTTCCTCGGTCCGGCGAGCCGTGAGACCAACCGCCTGATCGTGCTGCGCCTCGAAACCACGAACCCCGCGGGTACAGTTCGTGGCCTCCAAGAGGCCGGCTACAGGGTGACGACCGTCGAGTCCTCAGTTCCCGCGGAGCCTTCCCGCGAGAGGGCGTGAAAAGGAGCTAGTCAGCCTGGTGGCAGTAGCCGGTCGGTAGCGACGACTCCGGCGGAAGTCGCCCGTATGGCGATGCCGAATAAAACTCGACCCGCTGACAAGCCACCTGAAAGGCGGCGTGCTGACAGGCTGACTACTTGAAAAGCCCGCTCACGCCGGGCTTCAATCGTCCTTCTTCGTCGAGGTAGTCGCGCCAGGAGCGTTTGGGGTCGTAGCCGAGCATGCGTCGTGCTTTCTCTATGGAGATGCCCGAGGCGTCTTCACGGGGGAGGGGGGTCTTTATCTCGATCTGATCCCCGTAGTGCTCGCGCACGGCGGCCTCGAAAGGCCTTCCGCCGACGTTGTCAGGGGAGGCGATGTAGAAGACCTCGTGCCCTGGCAGGTCGCTCTCGGCGGCGAGCATGATGGCGTCTGCGAGGTCGTAGACGTCGATGTAGCTCCAGATGCCCGCGCTCAACTCCGAGAGATCACGAACCATCGGACCCAGGTTGCGCTCGTAGTTGCCCTCGTGCTGTACCCAGGAAGGCCGGATCGAGATGCATTTTATGTCCGAGCGCCTGATGGCTGCGTCCATGAGGAGCTCGCCGAAATACTTGGTCGTCGCATAAGGGTCCTGGGGACGGATGGGGTGCTCCTCGTCTACCGGAACGTAATCTGGCAGGAAAGGCCGCTCTGGGAAGAAGAACCCTGGAACCGTCTCACTCGATATGTTGACGAAACGGGTCGCCCCGAACCGTATCGCCGCCTCCAGGGTATTGAACGTCGCCATCAGGTTGTTCTGGAACACGACGTGCGGCGGGTTGCTTGTGGGCTCGGGAATGGCGGCCGTATGGACAACCGCCTCAGCGTCCCGCACGACTGCGAAGGCGTCTCCGGCGTCGGTGAGGTCGGCCTGGACGTAGTCGGCCTCGCCCTCCTCGGGCCGCTCGAAGACCGGCGGGGTCAGGTCGGTAGCCCGCACGTCGTGGCCCGCTTTCTGGAGTGCCGCAACCGTAGCCCTTCCTACCTTGCCCCGCGCCCCTGTAACCAGTACCCTCACTTCAACCTCCTCGTTGTTAGGTCGCCTGCCTGGCGGCGCGCGACGAGCTCGTCGTCCACCCGTTCGCCCGTCTCGACGAACCCGAGGCTAGCATAAAGTCGGCGCGCGACGGTGTTCGCGGGATCACAGGAGAGCGCGGCCTCCCTGTATCCCGGCTGCGCGGCGAGATGGTCGAGCAGCGCCTCCATCGCCGCCCGTCCGTAGCCCTTTCCCTGATACTCCGCGCCTATGACGAGCCCGCCGATCCAGTAGCTCTCCTCCTCCGTGTCGAATGCCCACATCGCGAACCCGACGGGCACGTCGTTCATGTAAAGTGCCAGAGGCCGCCAATCCTCCCCGTAGTGGCAGAGGTTGAGGTAGTAGGCCACGCTCGCCACGAACCGTCTCTGATCTTCGCGCGGCTCAATGCGTATCACGTCGCGCCAGTTCTCTGCGGTCACGTCTCGACGCTCCATACGGCGAATTCGCACCCTTCCTTGCGGCAAACCCAAGGCGGATACTACCGTAGCCCGTCGTCCGGGGCGACAACAGTTTCGCCATCAGGAGAGAGGGGTAAAGGCCCACGCATGAGAA
>DASSJP010000433.1:0-4156 GCA_035691165.1 Rubrobacter sp. | reverse complement strand
TGCTCGCAAGAAGCGCGGGATGATCGGTGCGCGGCACATGGATTATGGAGTGGAAGGCGACAACGGCGTCGAAGGTCTCGGGTGCGAACGACAGTTCGATCATGTCCGCCTTGATGAACGTGGCCGTGGGGACGTTGCTCCTGGCAAGCTCCAGTTGCCTGGCCGAGACGTCAACGCCGGTGACGGCGAACTCTCTGTCGGAAAGCCAGCGTGTGACGGGGACGCCGGCACCGCAGCCAAGGTCGAGCACGGTAGCCCGAGGCGGCACGAGGGAGGCCAGGTCCTCAAGGGCGGCGAGCGCGAGCGGGTCTTCCTGGTCCTTGGTGGCGAGGTACTGCTCGGCCATCCGGTCGTAGCCCCGTTCGACGGTGCGTCTGTGGGCCTCGCTCACCTGGCGGTCACGCCTCCGTCCACTATCATGCAGGCCCCGATCACCGACGCAGACTCGTCGGAGGCGAGGTAGGCCGCCATCGCGGCGATCTCCTCAGGCGTGACGAAGCGACCGTGCGGTTGCCTCGCCTGCATGTTCGCGCGTGCTTCCTCGGGGTCGTCGTAGCCCGCGGTGATGCGACCGATCCAGGGCGTGTCTACAGTGCCCGGCGCGATGCAGTTGACCCTCACGCCCTCTGATACGTGATCTATGGCGGCGGCGCGGGTTATGGCGAGGATCGCACCCTTCGCCGCGCTGTACACAGCCCTGTCCGGGATCCCGACGAGCGCGGCCACGGACGACATGTTGATGACGGATCCACCACCAGAGTCCCTGATAGCAGGAATCGCGTACTTCATCCCGAGGAACGTGCCCCGCAGGCACACGTCCATCACCCTTTCGTAGTCCTCCTCTGAAGTATTGGTGGCAGTCCCAGCGACGCCCATTCCGGCGTTGTTGACCATCACGTCGAGGCCGCCCCACGCTTCGACCGCCGTCTTTACGAGCGCCTCGACCTCGTCCGAGCGGGTGACGTCGGTCTTGCGGACCAGGTTCTCGTTGCCGGCTACTGCGCCCACGATTCTGGCAGCCTCCTCGTCCACGTCCGAGAGGACCACGCTGGCACCCTCGGAGGCGAAGCGAAGAGCGATGGCGCGTCCGATACCCGATCCCGCGCCCGTGACTATGGCTCTCTTCCCTCTTAGTCGTTCCATCCAACCCCCGGATTCAGTAGGAGCGATAAGTATAATGACGCCCTGACCGGCGGCGCAAACGCACCGCCCGCAGGGAAAGGAGCTTCGATGAACCCTTATGCTGGTTGGATCCAAGACCTCCCGCAGGTAGACACGCCGTTCGAGGGGTTGGATGGACGTATGATCTCCGGCCCCGACGGGCAGGCCGTATTCTTCCGCGCCGCCGAGAGGTTCGAGGTCCCTCCACACGCCCATGGCGCGCAGTGGGGCATAGTAGTTACGGGTCTCCTGCACCTGACAATTGAAGGCGAGGCCGCCACCTACGAGCCGGGCGGGACCTACGACATCCCTGCAGGAGCCGAGCATGCCGCCATACTCGAAGCGGGAACCTGCGTCATAGACGTCTTCCAGGACCCCGATCGCTACAGCCCGAAATAATGACCTCGCCGTTCGACGGCTACGAGTGGGTTGATCTCTCCCACACGCTGGAGGAGAACATCCCTGCCTACCCGACGCATGCCCGCTTCGGCAGGACTCTTTACGAGTCCTATGAATATGGTGACGTTGCTCTTCACTACGGCCTGAGCATCAGCGAGCACACAGGTACCCACATGGACGCGCCCCTCCACTTCATACCGGAGGGACAGGCCCACTACGGGACGGATGAGATCCCACTGGACCGACTCGCCGGGCGAGCGGCGACCATCGATGCCACGGACCTCGGGGCGGGAGGGCTGCTGACCGTCGAGCGCATCGAGCGCTGGGAGGAGGAGCACGGCCCGATCGAGGCGGGGGACAGGGTCTTGATCCGCTACGGCTGGGACGAACGATGGACGACGGGACCGGAGGGACGTCGCTTCCTCGAAGACTGGCCTGGTCTCTCCGGCGAAGCGGCTGAGTACCTTGTCGAGAAGGGTGTCGCGCTCGTCGGCTGCGATACGCTCGCGGTAGATGCCACGATTTCAGAGTCGAACCCGGCCCATTATGCGCTGCTCGGCAACGAGGTGTACATCGTGGAGAACCTGAAGGACCTGGACAGGCTACCGCCGTTCTGCCTCTTTCTCGCGCTGCCGCTCAAGATCAAAGGCGGTTCGGGCTCGCCGGTCCGGGCGGTCGGGCTCGTGCCGCGCTGATCGGACGCGCGTCTGCGCCGCACGTACAATAGGGTGGGGACGCACGCTACGGGAAGGTGGAAAACATGAAAGGTATCGTTTGGCACGGGCCCGAGCAGATGTCCGTCGAGGACGTGCCTGAGCCTGCCGTCGAGCCCGGGACCGTGATCGTCCGCCCCACGGCGACAGGGATCTGCGGCTCTGAGATTGAAGGCTACCTCGGCAGGATGGGCAACCGTACCCCGCCCCTCGTGATGGGCCACGAGTTCGCAGGCACCGTCACGGAGGTCGGGGAAGGCGTGGATGAGGATCTCACCGGACGCCTCGTGGCGGTGAACCCGCTCTCCTCCGACGGGACGTGCCGCCTGTGCAGGGCGGGACTGACCAACCTATGCCCGAACCGCAGGCTCGTCGGCATCCACTCTCCGGGCGGCTTCGCCGAGTACACGCTCGCGCCCGCGGCGAACGTCTACCCGCTCCCCGATGGCGTCGAGGCGCGCACTGGGGCCCTCGCCGAGCCCCTCGCCAACGGCGTCCACGCCGCGAGACTCGGACTTGCGAACTCCTCCGTCGAGCACGCAGTCGTCATCGGGGCAGGCACCATCGGACTGATGTGCCTGCAGGCGGCGGTCCTCGACGGCATACCCGAGGTACGCGCCGTCGAGCCTGTGGAGGCGCGGCGCGAACAGGCGCTCGCCCTTGGTGCCAGCGCTGTTTACGGGTCTGGCGAGGAGGCGCTGGAAGGGCCGACGGAGGGCCTAGGGGCCGACCTCGTCATAGACGCCGTGGGCGCGGAGGTCACACGCCGGATGGCCCTGGATCTCCTGCGGCCGGGCGGACGCGTCGTGTACATCGGACTGCACGACGACGACACGACCCTCGGGTTCCACGGCATCGTGCGGGGTCAACTGGACCTGCAGGGATCGTACGCGTACACGGCCGAGGACTACGAGCAGGCTCTCGAATGGCTCGTCGAGGGCAAGGCCGGTATCGGGGAGCTACCGCCCGTGTTGCCGCTGGAGGAAGGGCCGGAGGCGTTCGCCGGGCTGGTGCGTGGTCCATCAGCACAGATCAAAATCTTCCTCGCGGAGGCACGGGAGTGATGGAGGGCCTCTCAGGGAAGACCGCGCTCGTCATCGGGGCGAGCAGCGGTATCGGTCTCGCCACGGCAAATCTCTTCGCCGACTCGGGCGCGAAGGTCCACGCCGCCGCCCGCCGCAGTGAGGCGATCGAGGAGGGTGGACGTGGGCTCACGGCGCACGCGCTGGACATCTCGGACAAAGAGTCCGTCTGGCGAACCGTCGAGGGGGTTGGAGAGGCTGATGGAATAGACATCCTCGTCGTCGCTGCCGGGATGAACTTCCCCGAGCGCCGGCTGGAGCAGCTCACGGCTGAGAAGTGGGATGCCATGATCTCCGTCAACCTCAGCGGCGCGTTCTACGCGGTACGGGCTGCGCTCCCTTATCTTCGGGCTTCGCAAGGCCTCGTCGTCCTGATCAGTAGCGTCTCTGGACGATGGCCCGACGCATCTGGCCCTGCCTACCAGGCGACGAAGGCAGGGATGACCGAGCTTGCGCACGCCGCGGGCTTCGAGGAGCACGTAAACGGCGTGCGCTTCACCTCGATCCTGCCTGGCATCGTTGACACGCCGATCCTGGACAACCGTCCGGAGCCACCCCCGAAGGAAGTCCGCGACGCGGCCCTCAAGCCCGAGGACGTGGCGCAGGCCTGCCTCTTCCTCGCGAAGCTATCGCCTCGCGCCTACGTCCCCGAGCTCACGATGGTCCCGACCGCGATTCAGGCCCTCGGCAAAACCTCGACCGCGACGCCACCGGTCTAGGCTGGGCGTTTCTGGTGGTTTGTCAGGACGTCGAGACATCGAGGCCAGTTATGACGCGGCTCTCGTATGGGAGTATTGGTGG
>DASSJP010000432.1:0-4710 GCA_035691165.1 Rubrobacter sp. | reverse complement strand
CGTTTCGGAACTTCGTGATGGAGAAGACCACAGCAAACCGATCTCTCGAATCGGGTGCCTAGCTCAGGAACATCCCGAGGGCCGCCAGAACACCCACGGAGATTGCTACAGGCGCCACCGCAGCCCGCAGGATGTCGCCCTCGCGGCCGAGCAGGCCGGTGGCGGTCGCCGCGAGAACGATGCGCTGCGGGGCGAGCATGCTGGCGTGGCTCCCGGCGACGTTCTGCACCGCAGCCGTTAGCCCCGTCGAGAGGTCGAGGCCACGGGCTGCCTCGACCTGGAGCGGCATGAACAGCGCGTTCGAGGCGGCGTTCGACCCTGTAAGCGCACCCCCCAAAGCCGCGAGCACGGGCGAGGCTGCCGGGAAGAAGCTGCCGAGACCTTCTGCGCCTTTTGCAAGGAGCCCTGCCGCCCCGCTTCCCGCCACCACTTCTCCCGCCAGAACGAACGTGAGGACGGCCCCCGCCGTCGGGAGCCACTGCGTCGATGTTTTCCACGTCGCCGCGCCTACCTCCTTCACTCCGAGACCGAGCAGCAGTGCCGCGAACATCCCTGACACGAGCAACGGAAGGCCGGGACCGTCGAAGACGGGACCGATGACCTCCCGCAGCGCTCCGATGCCGTTTACCGCCGCCAGCAGCGTGAGCAGGAACGCATAAGGGAGCAGCGCGCGCACAGGAGTCCCAACAAGCCGATGACGCCTTCGCGCAAGGAATACGGCTGACGCCGCAAGCCCGCCGACGGCCCCGGAGAGCTCCGGGACCAGGTACAGGCTCGTCAGGAGGGTGCCCGTGCCGGCTACAAGGCCGAGCGCTGCCGCCTCCGCTCCGCGTCGCCTGACGCCAGCCCACCCGTCGGCGAAGGCGACGGCGGCGACCCCGTAGACGGGGAAGAGGGGGAGGCTCAGGTAAGCGCTCGCGTCCGAGAGAGTCCCGAAGCCCATTCCAGCGAGATGAGCCCCGATGACGGTCCCGACCCCGAGAGCGCCCCAGGGCACCGCACACTGGCCCCAGCTCGCAAGTACCGCCGCCCTCAGCGGTGTGAATCCCGCAGCGAGCAGGATCGGGGCGCTTATGACCACAGCCACCCCAAACCCCGTCACGGACTCGAAGAACGGAGCCACCCCGACAACTACCCCCGCCGCGAGCGCCACAGGGTCGGGCTCCAGCCTCCCGAGGAAACGTGAAACCGCCTCGACCGCCCCGCCCGCGGAGAGCAGGTTGTACAGCAATAACCCTCCGAACAGGACGTAGAGCACCTGGGCGGAGGTCCCAAGTCCCCCGAGCAAAGCCTCCGGGACCCCGCTAGCCTCAAGCCGAGGCCAGACCAACGCCCCGAGCACCGCCGTCGCAAGCGACGCGGCACCAGCCCACGGCGCAGGCCATTTCAGGGCTACCAACCCAACGGCGGCTACCGCGAACGGCAAGGCCGAGATCAGTATCCCCAGAATATCTACCATGATAGAATCACTTCTACCAAATGGACGATGTGGCTGCAAGCGGGACATCTACGATGGTGGCGGCGGTCTCCTCGGGACGGTTGGGGGGTCGAGTGAGGGAGCTACGCAGCCGGCGAGGCTTGACGCTGAATAAGCTGGCGGAGCTTTCAGGGGTGAGTCGGGCCATGATCTCCAAGCTGGAGCGAGGGGAGAAGAACCCGACTCTCGTGGTTGCGGCGAAGCTTGCGGAAGGGCTAGGCGTGACGCTCTCGCAGCTCGCAGGCGTTGAGGAACGGCGCGAGGTCGTCGTCGTGCCGAAGAATGGGCGCATGATCATGCGAGATCCCGCGACAGGTTTCGAGAGGCAACTCCTCTCGCCGAGCTTCGCAGGGCGGGGTGTGGAGTTCATCCGCAACATCATTCCTGCTGGCTCAACTTCGGGCGAGTTCCCGCCTCACCGCAGGGGCGTCGATGAGCACATCGTCGTCGAGCGAGGGACTCTGAGGGCGATACTGGGTGGCGAGGAGTATCTCCTTAGAGAAGGTGATGCCCTGTACTTCGAGGCTGACGTGCCGCACCGCTTCGACAACGCGGGCGAGGGGGAATGCAGCTACTACCTGGTCATAAGCTCGCGGGGGACGTGAGTCGGTCGCGGCCGTTCACGTCTTGGAGGGGAATATTCGGCGAATTACGAGGCCTCGACTAGCCTGACCTTGCGGAGTCGGGCTTCGTGGCCGGCACGGTGGCCGCGGTAGTAGTCGAGGCGGTCTGCGGCCTTCTCCAATTTTGCCAGGCGGTGATTTGTGGTGAACCGTTCGGGATCTCCGTACCTGCCGTCGAGCCAGCCGGACCAGTAAGCTTCGGAGTGGTCGGGCGACTTCCATGACACGGGTGCGGCGGAGACGGGAGTGACCTCGGATCCACACGCCGGACAACGGTACACGCCGTCAGGGAGGCGTCGCATCTCGGGGTGGCCGCACTCGCAGGCGTGGCTACCGGCCGCGTCGGGGAGTGCGACGATGCGGTGGAGCGTCTCCAGGAGCGCCCCGCCGAGGACGCCCCCGCACTCATTGCATCGGAGGGAGTTGCGGCCGAAGGCGCGGAGCTGCGCCTCCGAGCAGAAGGGACATGTCAGGGTTCTCGCTTCACCGCCCGAGTTGTCCATGTCACCGTCCCTTCACTAGTTTTCACGTCCTAATTATCCGGCAGAGGTGGCATTTTGACATCGCCCAAATGAGTGATTTATTACTAGTCAATTTGGTCTAGGCGGTGAGGACTGAATGCCCGCGCTCTACATTTCAGAGCTCGAATTCTCCGCTGCCGAGCTGGTCCAGCACGTGCTGGCGCAGGGCGTGCATGTCCGGCATTGTGGCGTAAAGTTCCTGCAAAGGGAGCAGCACGTCGCGCGCTCCTTCCGGAACGGGGGCGGTCTCGGGCAGTACCTTTCGGGTCCCGTCTTCCAGTTCGAAGAGGCGTTTGCGCCCGCCGCGTTTGCCGCGTTTCGAGCGATCCTCGCCGTCCACTTCGACGATGTCCAGAGAGTAGTCGATCATGGGGGCGGCTGCGATAGCGCCCCCGACCCCGTAGGCGTCGCAGATGGGGTTCAGGTGGAGGATGTATTCCACGTCGATTCCGCCTGAGGCGAAGATCTTGACATGCTCGAAGCCGTTGCGGTCCAGCTCCCAGCGGACCTCCCGCATCAGGTCCCTGAAGTCGCCGCGGCGGTTGCCCGGCGTATCCATCCGGATCGCCGAGATCGAATCCGGTATCGCCCTCGCCGCAAGCAGCGCGCCGAACTTCTCGTCATCGAAGGTGTCTATGATTATGGTGCGCGGCACCTCAGGCGCCATCACCTCGTCGAATGCCCTCGCGGCCTCTGCGGTCGAGCCCAGGATGAGGACGAGGGCGTGGGGCGTCGTCCCCGTGGCCGGTATGCCGAGCCGTTCGACGGCGAGGTCAACGGCGACCATGTCACATCCTCCGAGGTAGGCTGCGCGTTCGATCATGGGGGCTACGGCAGGGTGCATCCTCCGCGCACCGAAGGAGATGAGGGGCTTCGCACCCGCCGCGAGCCTGCATCGGGCCGCCCCCGTAGCCACTCCCGAGGCCTGGCAGAGTAGCCCGAGAATCGCGGTCTCGTGTTCTGCGAACGCGCCGTAGGGGCCGGAGAGCGTCAGGATCGGCTCGTGCGGACGGCAGATAGTCCCCTCAGGCACGGCCCGCGCTTCGACGTCAACGTCTTCGAGGAGGTGTGCGACCTCGTCAAGGCCGGCGACCACGAACCAGTCATCAGGGTTGGAGGTCTTGTACGCGAGCTCGGCATGAACTGGGACATCCTCGAGGCCGCGGGCGCGCAGGATCTGCATGGTCCTGTGGAAATAGGAGTCGGCGACGTCAGCGCTCAGAATCTCCTGGTCCGTGGCCGAGTTGAACCTCCTGCTTTCGCTTCTCTCCTCGCCCAATCCTCGACCCTTCTCCCTAGCCTGCCTGCCGGTACATAATAGACCCAAAAGATGTTAACAAGTCAACACGAAAGCCTCTTGTTCAGAAATGTACACGTTTGCAGGGAAAACGAAAGATCATGGATCGAGAGGCGTTACAAGCACGGTCCTTTTGAGCCACGTCGGATAGGGATCTACCCCCGCAGAATGAACACCGTAATGAGCAAGCTGCAAAGGATCACAACGGTAGCCAGGGCGGCGACGAGCAGCAGAACGCGTCTGACGGTCCCGAGCTTGAGCGCGAGCGAACCAAGGAACGTGAAGCTTCGCCCGAAAATCCTTCCCAGCTTGCCGAGGGGACGCAACATAGCCGCTCCTCCAGTTCTCATTGACCGTCTAGTCGACGTTTAGCGTCGGGCGGGCAACCGTTATCCAAACGTGCATCTCACCTCTAGGGTTCATCTCCATAGATTCCCTGGTACCGCGCGTCCCCACGTGTACGGCCTCGACCGGTTTCCTGGTACGGGTCATGCTACACCCGGAGTTTGGGAGCCGCACCCGATCTGCAGTTGTGGCATAGCTCCGTGAACAACCCACCAGATATTGTAGAGAAGGATTGGCAGGTGTCAGGCCGCTTTGGGGTCAGGATGCCAGCCGGTGCCGGCAATCCGTGCGGCAGGAATTTGCGTGGCTGGAATCGGCGTGAAGCCGTCATATTCGAGTGGTGGCCGGGCCCGACGTTGTTCGTGGGGTGCTGAACGCTCATAATGGCAAATAATGGAGACCATGGGCACCGCAAGTACTTTCGCTGCCGCCGCGGGGACACCGTAC
>DASSJP010000431.1:0-4112 GCA_035691165.1 Rubrobacter sp. | reverse complement strand
AGCCCCCATCCTCTCGGGGCCCGTCCTTCGCTTTCCCTAAGTCCCAACTACCTCAACGGTGGTCCCAGCAAGGATGGCCCGGGCAAATTCTGTAGAGGACTGTCTTCGAAAAAGGGGACACTGATCCTATGTAGGGACACTGGTCCTATGCGCCCCGCTTTACCGCTGGTCATGGTTCATTCGTTGCGTAAAAGGGTGGGCACTGACACAGTTCTCCGCCACACTAAAGAAGGGTGAGAAGGACACTGATTCTACTGCTGGTTTCCATGACGGTGGCGCTCTTGCTGGCAAGCGGGGTAGCGTTGGCAGAGATTATCAACGGCGATAACCGTGAAAACCTTTTGCGTGGTACCCAAAGGACGGACCAGATCAGGGGTTATGGCGGCCAAGATAGGATCGTCGGCGAAGGAGGCCGCGACCTGATATTGGGCGGCGACGGTAACGATTCATGCTGCCAAGATGGCTGGGACGCCAGCCTGTATGGCAACAATGGCAAGGACAAGATTTACGGCGGCGAGGGTGGCGACTATCTCGATGGTGGTCGCAATGGTGATCTGCTCGATGGCGGTCCGGGTGCGGACTGGTTTCAGGGCGGACCCAGCGACGACACCATCAAGGGAGGCCCCGGAAACGATGTAATGGGTAACTGTAGCTCAGGAGAGGACACTGTCTACTGGTACGGCGAGAAGGATCGATTCTTCGATTCTCAGCACTGTGAGCATATCGTTAGATAGAGATTGGATTTTGCCTTGGCTTGCCAAGGCGACGCCTAGGACGTTCGGCCGGGGTCCCTGACCTATAGGGGCCCCGGCTCTTCTTGATGCTTAGGAGGGGGCCGAGCGACTCCCTAGCGATCCTACGGAGGCACCTATATAGAATACTGCAAATGGACTTCTGAGAAGACCGCTTCTGTGAGATTGGGTGAATAGGCTTTCCTTGGAGATGCGCCAGGATCCTTGGTGTGGCATGCTTCAGGGTACTAGTAGCAAAGGGCTCATTCTGAGAGAAGGTCGATGCACTCTGCGCAACCAAGCATACCTCAATAATGCAGCGCCTCGCCAGCCGGCGAACCCGTCAAAACGCTCCTCAAGAGGTTGGACCCGGAGAGCAGGTAGCAGCGGTCCGCTTCTTCGCCAACGATCCCGAGATGGCGGTAGGGGCGGGCTCCGTGTGGGTTTCCTCCGGCGCCGTCTACCCAGGACCCACCGGCGGGAAGCAGCCCAACGACGTAGTGCCCAGGGTCGACCCTAAGAAGAACAGGGTCGTTGACAGCATCCCCGTGTACTCCTCCTCGGGGTTGGCTTTCGGGCACGGTTCGGTTTGGGTGACAAGCGCGAGCTACGGCATAGTCTCGCGCATCGGCCCTGAGAGCGGAGAGGTGGTAGCCAAGATCGAAGTCGGCAGGGGCGCTGCTGACATCGCGGTCGACGAGAGCTCGGGGGCAGTGTGGTTAGCTGGCCTGCACATCCAGACGTACGGGCAGATTTTCATCCGGAGGACTCTCAGGACAACAAGCTCTCGCGTATAGACCCGGAAACGAACCGCGTGGTTGCGGAGATCCCCATAGTGGCCAACTCGCCGCAGGGCGAAGCGTCGAGCGTCGCCGTGGGCGAAGGGGCAGTGTGGGCGCAGAGCGCCAGGCAAGCTTTTCAAGGTGGACCCTGCGTCCAACAAGGTTGCCGCCATGGTCTCCGTCGGCGAATTTTCCTATCCGCCGACGCCGCACCTCGCGGTCTACGGGGGCGGGATGTGGGCCACGATCCAAGCCGAGGAATTCCGGCTCGTCCGGGTAGACCCCCGCACTATGCACGTCGTAGCTTCCGAAGACATCGGGCCCTTCGACATCGTCGCCGCCCCTGGGCTGGCTGCGGGCGGGGGATACGTCTAATTTTCGAGTGGGGACGGGCTGGCCATGGTCGCGCCGTGATTCGCCAAGCACACCTCACAGCCCTTGTGGTGACCCCCTTCAGGGGATGCATCGTCCTTCTGATTGTTGGCTGTGCAGGGGTGCGCTCGGAAGCCACGATCGTGAAGCAGCACCAGGGCCGTTTTGGGCGCAGAAGTAGTAGCTGGCCTTCAAATTGACCATAGTGTTTCGGTCATAGGTGGGGTAAGTTTGCTATGAGAAATCCCGGTCAAGGAGTTGTGGGCATGAACCTCAAAACAGACATCTCGGCAGGAATAGGAGCGTCCAGGTTTGGCCGTGACCCCACATGTGCGGGACGGTCCCGATCCAGTAATGTGTCCCGAGTTCAGGAGGACACTCGAGTGTCACAGACGACTGCGCGAGGAGTAGACTACCGGGAGCGGCTCGGCGCCGGGCCGGCGACCGTCAGCGATGCGACCATGGGCTTCGGCGTGTCCAAGCCGGCGATCACCAAGCACGTGAAGGTGCTCGAGGAGACAGGCGTCGTCACGCGCGGTCGAGGGCCGCACGTCCTGTCACACGAGCTCGACATGCTCCGTGAGGAGGCAGAGTGGATGGATCGCCAGTGGCCCGTCTGGGGCCGCTTCATGGACGTCGTCGAGGAGTACCTGAAGGAGGAAGGAGCAAAGTGAACATACCCCCCGTCGTCTCCCCCGAGGAGTGGAAGACCGCCCGCGAGGAACTGCTCGTCAAGGAGAAGGAGCACACCCGAGCCCGTGACGCGCTCGCAGCCGAGCGCCGCCGGATGCCGTGGATGGCGGTCGAGAAGGAGTACAGCTTCGAGGGCCCGAACGGGCCGGCCACGCTTGCCGACCTGTTCGAGGGCCGCCGTCAGCTGATCGTCTACCGTGCCTTCTACGGGCCGGAGGTCACCACCTACGCGAACCCGGAGCGTGGCGACGCGTACCCCGAGCGGGCGTGCGTGGGCTGCTCCTTCCTCGCGGACCAGATCGCCAACCCCGCCCACTTGAACGCTCGGGATGTGACGCTCGCTTTCGCCTCGCGCGCACCGCAGGCCGAGCTCCAGAAGTTGAAGGAGCGCCACGGGTGGGAGCACATCCCCTGGTTCACGATCACCGACGACTGGGACACGGACTTCGGCGTCGACGAGTGGCACGGGCACAACGCGTTCATCCGCGAGGGTGAGCAGATCTACCGCACCTATTTCATCGACAGCCGCGGCGACGAGGCCATGGGCACCACTTGGAGCTACCTTGACATGGCCCCGCTCGGCCGCCAGGAGGACTGGGAGGACTCGCCCGAGGACTACCCGCAGACGGCGCCCTACGGGTGGTGGGACTACAACGACGCCTACGGCGCATAAGCGCGGAGCGCCAAACAGGGAGATATTGTTCGACACTAAGCGCGATCCGGCATTTCGGGTGATCGCGCTTAGTGTCCTGTTAAGCTAGAGCGTAGGCGGACTGAACTTTGACGAGGTCGAAGCCTATCAAGTAAGCATGTTGGCCGCAGGCGACTTGTGGAATCGGCAACAAGAGGTCTCAAGAGGGCGCCGGCGATGCCGCCGCCGACCAGGTTGGCATGCGGGGCACTCACCCGCCGAACCTCCAAGAACTCCGTAAAGCGGAAGTCCACCTTCGTAGATTTGCCTTCTACGAGCTTCGGTGAATAGGGCACCTATCGCACGGATCGTCGTGCTCATCCGATGTCCTACTACCTCCTCGATTCCAGACTCAAAGCTTATCTGAAGACGCCATCCGATACAGAAATGGGCCCAGCCCTCCCTGGCTGATCCCGAAGATAAGTTTGCCCTGGTCACGCTCCGTACCAGCTCCTCATCGGATTGCGCCTGCGCCACTTGTGGCAACACGGAGCTATCTACCGTTTGCTGAGGTGGCGGTGGGACAGAAACATCCGCTTCGGACGTGGGAACGTGAGCCGTAGCGTAGGCGGGTCGGCCACACCCCGCGCAGAACTGATCCTCCGGCATTAGCTCCTGCCCGCAGCTCCTACGGGACCTATCCTGTTGCACCCTGCCTCCCTCCTAACCGAAGAACAGTCCGTTGAAGAAGCCCAAAGCGACCTGGAACACGATCCCCGCGATAGCGAGCAGCACAGGTGCACCGATTACCAGGAGCAGTATCCTCCCCGCTCTCCATCTCCCTGCCCGCTAAGGCTGCTGAGTAGATGGCGGCTGGACGCTGGCGTAGGTGCCTGTGCATCC
>DASSJP010000430.1:0-4027 GCA_035691165.1 Rubrobacter sp. | reverse complement strand
AATGTTACGCTATTACAAGTATAGCCTGTTGGCGGAAGCAGAGGGAGTTTAGTGATGGGTTTGGATCCGAGGCTGGTCGTTCCTTATGTTACTGAGCAGAGTCCGCGTGGAGAGCGGACGATGGACATCTATTCGCGGCTTCTGGCCGACAGGATCATCTTCATCGGGACTCCGGTCGACGATCAGGTCGCGAACGTGGTGATGGCGCAGCTTTTGCACCTCGATTCCGAGGACCCTGAGCAGGACATTAATTTGTACATCAATTCGCCTGGTGGCAGCGTGTACGCTGGGATGGCGATCTACGACACCATGCAGTTCGTAAACGCTGACGTGGCGACGACGGCGCTGGGGATGGCGGCTTCGATGGGGTCGTTCCTCCTGACGGCGGGGGCGAAGGGAAAGCGGAGCGCTCTCCCGAACGCGCGAATCCTTCTGCACCAGCCGCACATCGGCGGGGGAATAGGCGGGCAGGTCTCGGACGTGGAGATCCACGCCAGGGAGCTCGTGCGGACCAAGCGGCGTATGAACGAGTTGTACGCCGAGATGACCGGGCAGCCCATCGAGAAGATCGAACGCGACACCGACCGCGACTATATGCTTGGTCCTGAAGAGGCTGTCGAGTACGGCGTCATCGACAGGGTCGTCAACCGTCCGGCAGAGAGCGTCATCTCGGCACGAAAGTAGGGTCGCGGCTTGCGCGGGGAGAAGGTCGTGATCATCTTGAGGAAGATATAGATGGACTTACTGATCCTTGGCGGCACTGGATTCCTCGGGCGCCACCTCGTTGAGGCTGCGCTCGGGGACGGCCATCGGGTCACGCTCTTCAACAGGGGTATCCGCAACCCCGGGCTTTTCCCCGAGGCAGAGAGCATCAGGGGCGACAGGGACAGGGACCTCTCGGTTCTACGCGGGCGGCACTGGGACGCGATCATCGACACCTGCGGCTACGTGCCGCGCGGCGTCAGGGCGTCGGCGGGGCTGCTGGCAGATGCGGTGGACCATTACACCTTCGTGTCCAGTATCTCCGTGTACTCGGACGACATCACGCCGGGGGCGGACGAGGCCGCGCCCGTGCGGGAGTTATCCGATCCGACGGTCGAGGAGGTCACGGGGGAGACGTATGGCGGGCTCAAGGCGCTGTGCGAGAAGGCCGCCGAGGAGGAGATGCCTGGCAGGGTACTCAACGTCAGGCCGGGTTTGATCTCGGGTCCCCACGATCCCACGGACCGTTTCACGTACTGGCCGCGCCGTATCGCCGCTGGCGGCGAGGTCCTTGTCCCCGACCGTCCCGAGTTCAGGGTTCAGTTCATCGATGTGAGAGACCTCGCTGCGTGGATAGTAAAGATGGCACAGGAGCAGCGGACCGGAACGTACAACGCAACGGGGCCTGACTACGAGCTAACGATGGGACGACTTCTGGAAGTGTGTGAAGCCGTCGGTGGCGAAGGTGCGGAGCTGGAATGGGTCTCCGAGGACTTCCTTCTGGAGCATGGGGTGGAGCCATTCACGGAGCTGCCGTTGTGGGTGCCTCGGGAGGATGCCGCCATGCTGGCTGTTGACTGTGGCAGGGCCATCGCCGCAGGGCTAGCCTTCCGGCCCGTATCTCAGACAGTCAAGGACGTGCTGGAATGGGACCGTGCCAGGGCGGATACAGAGCCTCGTGCCGGTCTACGGCCCGAGAGAGAGCGAAAGTTGCTTCGAGCCTGGCACGGTGCCAACCTGTAGTTGATTGAGCATCGGGACTGCGAGATGGTATGAACCTCACGCACGAGTACATGCACCACAGGACGGGCTACAGGCTCGGGGCAGGGTGCTGTTGGATCAGGATCTACAAAGGCGCCGACCGAGACGCGCCGGTAGTCGTATGCGAGGAGCTTCCGAGGGTCGGAGGCGTTGCCACGGAGGAAGTGTCAGGGTATCTGGCTGCCGAGGTGGTCAGAGAGCACTTCTCGGGCGGCCTGCCTGACCTGCCACGTCCCCTGCTCTGGATCGAACACCGCCCTGCCCGCAGGCGCGGACCAGGCAGGTACTTTCTCCACACCTTCCCGTCTTACCGCCCACGCACCGTAGGCGCCGGCTTCGTCCGGCGCGTCACCCTCGGGACTTCGCACCGCGAGCTGATCGACCCGGAAGAAGTAGCCATCCTCATACGAGAGATATAGCAAGGCATGAGGCCGGAGCCACCGGCTCGTCGGGTTGGCGGTTCTCCGGCCTACACGCTGAATATAGAGAAGGTCGGAGCTACTAGGAGTCGTCGGTGAAAGGCCTATCGTCGGGGATGCCGATCCCGATAGCCGGACCTTCGGGGGTATCCACCAGGTTCAGGGTGCTGCCGTCGAGCGCCTCGCTCACGGGCGCGGCGATGTGCAGGAGGCTCTCGCCGTCGCATTCGACGACCTGATCGTCGCCGCGAGGCTCGCCTGCTGCGAGCCCGATCTGGGTCTCACCCGTGTCCTGGTCTATCACCGGGTCGAGGCGCAGTATCGTGCCCTCCGGATGCTCGACGTTCAGGAAGAGCTGCTTCGCTTCTTCGGTGACCGTGATCATGCCTTCTCCTTTCTCTTCGACGCCGCAAGTGATTACAACGCCAGTCTGGAGCTTGCATTACGGTCCAACACCCTACCATTTCGACGCCTGTTGTAAACCGGAACCTCAACCCGCGCTTCGGGCTTGGCGACGCATCACGCGGGTCGGCGTATAGTGACCATGAGCATCCGAAGGAGGCGAGTTGAGCGAGGAGAGAGGCACGACAGAGTACGCCATAAAGCAGGTCGAAGACCGATACTATCCGGTCATCATCGACAGGGAGGCCGGCGGTCACTACGAGATCAAGAACCCGCTGACCGGCGGCATTCTGAGCTACAACAATCCAGAAGCCGCGGAGAAGTACATACAGCGCGCCCGCGAGAAGGAAGGATAACAAGCCTTACCGGGAAAGGGGTGACGATCCCACGAGGAGCGTAAGGGCGGTTCGCGAACCGCCCTTACAGATGCTGCCTTTACGCGTCCGCCGCGCAGCGGAAGCCGGCGTTGCCCGTAGAGCTGTCCGGGGTGTTGGAACTGCGCGCCGCCACCCGGTAGCGGTTGCAGTAGGACTTGTGGCAAAGGTATGAACCTCCACGGATGACCCTGGACGTTCCCCTGGGTGGTCCCGAGGGGTTCTCGCGCGGTCCGCCGACGTGGAAGGTGGGGGAGAACCAGTCCCGGCACCACTCCCACACGTTACCCGAGACGTTGTAGAGCCCGAAGCCGTTCGGAGGGAAAGAGTCCACGGGTGCCGTGCCAGCGTAGCCGTCCTTGACGGTGTTCCTGGTAGGGAACTCCCCCTGCCAGATATTGCAGCGGTGCTCCCCTTCGGGGGTCAGCGTATCGCCCCAGGGGTAGCGAGCTTGCTCGAGCCCGCCCCTGGCCGCGTACTCCCACTCGGCCTCGGTCGGCAGCCTCTTTCCCGACCAGTCGCAGTAGGCCAGCGCGTCGGTGTACGAGACGTGGACCACGGGATGGTTCATGCGGGTCTTGATACCCGAGCCTGGTCCCTCGGGACGCCTCCAGTAGGCTCCGCTGACAGCCCTCCACCAGGGGGCGCTGTCCACCACCCCTCTCACCTTCTTCTTCGCCTTCGCGGAGAGAAACCGGTAGAAGACGAAAGACCAGCCGAACCTCTCGGCCTCCGTCTTGTAGCCCGTCTCTTCCACGAACTTCGAGAACTCGGCGTTCGTTGTCGCGTACGGGGAGATGCAGAAGGGGTCCACAGTGATCTTGCGGACCGGCCCCTCGCCGTCCCGAGGGAACCCCTGCCCGTCGTCCGTGCCCATCAGGAAGGTGCCGCCGGGCAACTGGATCATGCCTTCCAGAGAGGCATCCTCCGTCCGTTCTATCGCCCGCGGTTTCGCAGTGATCGCTTCCGAAGCCGGTCGCACAGGCGCGCAGCAGGACGGTGCGTCCGGTGGCGTTTGGTTCGCTCCCTGTTCTCCTGTGCTCATCGGGCGTACGATACCTCCGTTGTGTTCGTAGATCCATAGGGTAC
>DASSJP010000429.1:0-3421 GCA_035691165.1 Rubrobacter sp. | reverse complement strand
TCGGGGGGCCTGTGGCTGTGTTCGCCTCCGAGGAGGACGCGCTCTTCCCCGCACGGGCTGTACTCCCGAGGGCGAGGGAGATCTTCCCCAACCTCGCCCTGGCCGAGGTCCTGGAAGGCTGCCGTCACGTCCCCTCGATGGCGGCGCTCGGTCGGGTGAACGAACGCATCCTTGCCCTCCTCGGCGGTCCCAACGAAACCTAGTGCGGTCGCTAGCGGCGCTATGGAATGCCCCTCACGGAGAGCACGGCATGTCTGTACGCCAGGTGGCCATATCTTCGCTGTCGCTTAGGCGTTGCTAGCGCGTAACGACCTTCCTAGAATTCTGTACATGTGAGATTCGCGGAACACCCTCTACAGCATCAGTTGGCTCTAACTTGCTCAGCGTCCTCGGGTTTGGGTCCAACTGGCCCTGCTTTGAGCGTCTTTACAACCCTTTTGCACTTCAGAATGCACGTACTAAGCAGCATTTAGCACCTCATTTCGCATAAGTGATGCTGTAGTGCCTCTTCTACGAAGTGGAGTTCGAAGCCTTCTGCGGAGGCTTCGAACTCCACCGGATGGTGTAGCGTGTGTATTATGGCGGTGCCCGCGTTGGAACCTCATGGTGCGCGCTGTTCGCGCCCCTGCGGACTGCATGGAGTGCGGCCGAGGCTCAGGATCGGCTTAATGTTGTACGCTCAGTCGTAGTGCTTGGTCTGGGGCCAAAGCTCCCGGATCGGGATCTCCGGCTTCGTGGCCACAGATACTGGTACCCTGTCCTCTTCGGGCATGCAGTAGCGGCAAGTGATGGTGGTGACCCTCTCGACGCCAGCGTAGGCCTGCTCAACTTCGGCCTTGGGCACGCCGACGGTGATCATCACCCCACCCGTGCACCGCCCCGGTCCCCACAGGTAGTAGGTGTTGTGCCCGCTTATGGCCGGTGGAAGGCCGTACCGCCCGCCCAGGAAGTTGAGCGCGCTGGCCTCCCCGTAGTTTGAGGTGAAGATGCAGGCACGGGCTTGCTCATCGGTCGGGAGATCCTCGTAGATACCGGCCACATCCCTTGTCATATTCTCCCATCCAAAGCGGTCCCCGAGGGGCTGCGGGAATACGCCTTGCGCGTCTTGACCCGCCGCGGCGTCGCCTGTACCGTTCAAGAACCCGTAGGTAGAAGCGAAGGTTGCCGGGGGCAAGATGGGCATCGCCAAGGGCGCGAGCAGGACGCCGCTGATGAGGAGCAAAGCTACGTAGATAGGCTTGAGGAGCCTCCCTCCACGTCCGCCGAGCCGCTCGACGACAATCGCACCTCCGGCAAAGAGCATCGGGTAGGCCGGCGCGAGGGTGTATGGCTTGGCCCCGAGCAGAGCCAAGATCAAGACGAGTACCATGAAGGTCCATCCCAGAGCCCGGTACGGTTTGCCGCCCTGTGTTCCGAGGTAGAAGTAGAGGCCCGCGAAGGAGAGCGGCAACGTGAAGGGGTTCATACCCGGTATCTGGCCGAGAAGGAACTCCAACGGCCCGCCCGAGCCCTCGTAGTTGGCGAAGAACTCGAGGGTAGGCCAGCCGTTTGCCGCGTTCCACAGCGCGTAAGGCAACAGGAATGCGAAGGCGAGCGTGCCCCCAAGCCAGATCCACTTCCTGCGCAAGTGGCGGCGTGCGGGGTGAGAAGCAATCCTACAACGGCCGCAAGCCCCAGGAAGAGCATGCTGACCTTGGTGGCGAGATCGACTCCGGCGACGAGGCCGAACAGGAGCCAGAGCCGTCCGTCGCCCCGCTTGAGGATTAGGACCAAGACGTATGAGGCAAAAACCCACCACAGCTCGTCCAGCGCGTCCATCGAGAAGAGCGCGCCGGTGGCCAGGAACGTTACGGCCACGAGGCTTGCCACTCCTGCCAGAGCTACGGCAAAGCGTCCTCCCCCTAGCTCCCGTGCCATAAGCCCCGTGATGAGAACGATGAGCGCTGTGGCGAGCGCCGGGACGACGTGCATGGCCCAAAGGGCGTCGCCAGCAAGCAGGTCCAGGGACTTGGCAATCAGGGCGATAAGTGGTGGGAAGTCGACGTAGCCGAAGGCTAGGTGGCGGCCGGCCTCTATGTAGTAGAGCTCGTCACGGAAGTAGCCGTAGTTGTTCGAGACGAGCATGTGCGCCACGAAGTCCGCGAAGGCCAGGCCGGGCAGCAGAGGAAGACTTCCGGTTCGTAGCATCCGTGGTGCAGCACTTTCCATACGAGTGCGTCGCCGAGCGTCTCTCATCGTCCGCTCTCTACGCTCCTAGTCCACCCTGGGCAACCCAGAACCGCCCGCATTGCGCCTCTCCAGAACCTCTAACCTCGGCTCCTCGAAGGCCATCCGCAATAGCAGGTGTGTACGGCTTCCTCAGGTATTGCGGTGTTCTCACATATGAAGAGCCCCAAATCCCGCACGAAGGAGTTGCCCTGTCCACCACAAACATGATGCCATCGACCGAAGCCCAGCGCGAACTTCGGAGAATGCACCGCCGGCGAACTTCGCCTGTGGCGCCCCGAAATATTCGCTTGTGCCGGCTTCTCGGACGTTCCAGCACCGAACTCCGGGGCTTTTCCGTTACGACAAATCGGGGTCCGTCTGAGCGTCTTCCTCGCTCCTGGCCCGATTCCGGCCGGAACTCGCAACGGAAGCCACCTTCCATTACTGCTATTGCGGAGCGGCACGCCGGCCCCGTCGATAGGGCCACGAGCCGTGGTCTGGGAGAACCCGTAGAGTGTCCGGACCGGTAACGCCCGCGCGTTAGTCCCCAGCGCTTGGGGGAGCGAAATCGGAGGCTCTCACCGCCCGGAGTAGCCAGGCGCTCGGGACTTCCCCCGTTGCCGCAGGCCCAGGCTCCATCTCGGCGATCCTTGTGTCAGTCCGCCGAGCACCCGCAAACGGGCGCCCCCGACCTTTCCGCCGTTGCGACCCAGGCATCACCGCCCGGCCACATGGAGCGCAGGATCTGGCGAAGGAGGGCGTTCGCTCCCCTCCGGCCTCGACTGCCCACGCTGCGGTGCGCCCCCTTCTCCTCTCTTGCGCCTCGCGCAGCAGCTCCTCCCGGCGCTGGCGCGCCATCTCCAGGTCGATCCAACCGTTCACGGCGTCCTCCTTTCGGCCGCTCATCATGCCCTTCTCGGCCCGACTACCGGGATGCTAAGTCACCCACCGCTCGGACAGAAATGATTCGGTTTTCGCCGAAACCTGGGTACGGAATGGTAGGATCGTGGTATGGACGGTGGGCACGAGGTCTCGTGGCGGGAAGGTGCCAAGGCGCTGACGTTCCGGCTGTCCCCTGAGGATCTTTCGAGGGTGCGCTTCGCCTTCAGCCCCCTGCAGGAGGCCGTCATGAGCCTCGGCGCGC
This sequence comes from Rubrobacter sp., assembly GCA_035691165.1. Taxonomy (GTDB): domain Bacteria; phylum Actinomycetota; class Rubrobacteria; order Rubrobacterales; family Rubrobacteraceae; genus Rubrobacter_D. The sequence goes on along the minus strand of DASSJP010000429.1, from coordinate 69 downwards.
TCGCTGACCCGGGCCGCCACGTGGTGCACGTGCCCTGGGTAGAGAGGACTCTCGAGGCCCTGAAGGGCG
>DASSJP010000428.1:0-2648 GCA_035691165.1 Rubrobacter sp. | reverse complement strand
TCGCTCGCAGTCCGTACTCCTTCAAACTACATATTGCGCATCTTGATGTAACGTTGGATCTCCGGCCACTGTTTGGCCACGGCGACACCGACCCCCAGAATCAATCCTAGTTTCAACAACCTCTTCACGACTTCACCTCCGTTTCCCTGGAGGACCCGGCCGATTCTCCAGGTCCTTCATTTTCCGTGCTTCCCTCCGTAACTAGCGACTCGACCAGTTTCGTGGCCTCTTCCACCGCCGCGCTCACCGGCTCGCTCAGCTCCATCAGCATGTCATCGTAGTCTTCTCCGCCCAGGATCACCTTCGGCTCGCATCCGACCACGAGGGTGCGGGTCGGAGGGGCGCCGAGGGCGCGTGACAGTTTGATGACCTTCACAGGGTCCATCCCGTGGGTATCGAGCGATACGATTCCATCAGCCTCGATCTCAGCCTCGATGAGGTATACGGTGCCCGGCTCCCCACCCCGCGGGGTGGCGTCAACGAAAACGACCAGGTCGTAATCGTCCTGCAGCGCGTACGCGAGATCCATCCCGCGGATGCCGAAGTCCACGACCTCGACACCCTCCGGCAGAACGCGCCCGGCGAGCCGCTTCACTACTTCGACCCCGAAACCGTCGTCGCCAAGGAATATGTTGCCGATGCCGGCCACGAGTACACGCCTACTCATCCGGGGCACCGGCGTCGAGGGGCACGACCTCATCCGGCGAGAAGAAGAAGCGGTGACCGAGGATGTGGGCGACTCCCAGATCCCTGCCCGGGTCGTCCTCAAGCGTGACGGACAGGTGGATCTTATCCTCGTAGTCCTGCTCGATGGCCTCGACGAGCGCGACCTTTCCGGCGAGCGCGATGTCCATGACGTCGCCCCCGGAGCGTGGCCAGAGCATCACGCGGCTACCCTTCGTAAGCTCCACTCCCTCCACGACCACGCTATCAAGCTCGGGGCGTCCCTCCTGCTCCTGGAAGAAATCCATCCTAGTCCCTAAGCATCCTGAACTCGCGGATCGCGCCGTGCAGGTTCATGAGTTGCTCCTGCGAGAGGGATTCGCACCGGTCCAGGATCTCGCGCGCCCGCGGGTCCGAGGCGCGCATCTCGGCCTTCTCCTCGTCGGTAAGGGTGAGGATGTTCAGGATCAGGAGCTGATCAATCTCCCCACCGTCGAACATGTCTCCCGGGCTCTCGGGGGCGATCTGCGGATAATCGGGGAGGATGATCGGAGAGGAGAGCAGCATGTTCCGCTCCCCTTCTTCTCCGACGAGCACCGGCCACGTCTTCTTGTTCTCGCACGCTTCCGCAAGCTCCTGCAACTCATCGGGAGGGTCCGTCATCGAGACGAACTCTCCTCCCTGCACCTCGAGCGCGGTGTGGGTCGAGACGAAGGTCCGGCGCAGCGTGCTTTCCCTGTCCTCTCCTTCCCAGATGGTGGTGTTGGTGATCCTGCCCGTTACCCTGAAGATTCCCTCCCGCAAAGCCTCGGCCTCTACCTCGACCGCTCCTCGAAGCGCGCCCCAGCTACGCACGAGAGTGCCCTGGATCTCACCCTTCGGACTGGCGAGTGCTTCCTCGTCGCTTCCACCTGGGATGTCGATATCGGCCCGTTTGGGCTTCTCCATCAGTTCGGAGAGCCTGAACCGTCCGACCGTGATCTCCCGCTCTGTCGCTTCGTCCCACGGCAGGTAGAGATCGTCTCCGACTCTTAGTTCATCGACGAACTCAAGCGTTTCGCTAACTTTCTTGCCTACTTTTCGTTCGGTGACGTGCAGGAAACGCACCCTGATCTCGACCGTCGTCTCTCCGTCTCCGGTCACCAGGCACTGGGTCTGCATCAGCCAGGGATCGTCCTCGCCCCTGGACTCGCTGTAGGCACGCGGATAGACTCCTCCGAACGTCCAGCGTTGCTGGTTCTTGATGGCGGATTTGCGATAGGGCCACAGCACGTATCCCTCGTAGAGAACGGCTTCGGCGATTTTGTTGACTGTGTCCACCTACCGCTCAACTTCCTGCTCGCTGGCACGCAGCAAGGCTTCCACCGTGGCTTCCCACGTCTGTAGTCCCATGCGTATCTTGTAATCGTAGAGCCGGTCGAAGGCGTCTCTGTGGAGCCTGAGCCAGGCGCTATTGGGGAAGTAGTGCTCCATCATCTCCTTCCACAACCTGACGGGTAGCCGGAAGTCCGACTCTTTCTCCCAGGAGATCCTGTCTACCTGTAATCCCCCGCCCTCCCCGGCGTAGAAGACAGTGCCGCTGAACAGGAACTCGAGCGGCACTTCACCGTCTTCGAGGGCATGGAAGTACTTGGCCGCGACAACCTCCAGGTCGTAGGTACACGTGACCGGCATGTCAACGACCGTGCTCCCCGAGAAGGACGGAACCTGGAGGACGGTGTGGGTCCAGAGCAGACTCCGAAGCGTCTCCCCCCACCTGCGCGGCTCGCCGAACAGCTCCAGCAGCCGGTCCTGCTCCACCGCGTCGTAGTGACGCCGCGTGACGGCGAGCCGTATCTGGGTGTTCAGGGCGACGGACCTGATCGGCTCTTCTCCCGGGTTCTCGATGCGCAACCTGAAAATAATTGTCGGAATGGCGGCGAACTTCAGAATTTCGGCACCCTCTATAAGGAAGTCCAGATCAGGCATGGCGTTGTGCTTCCTCC
>DASSJP010000427.1:0-4734 GCA_035691165.1 Rubrobacter sp. | reverse complement strand
GAAAGGGTCTTAGCAGCGGACTGTCTGGCATATTCTCCTAGCGGCCTGCTCCCACGGGTTCGCGTTCGATCTCGTTGCCGTCCGAGTCCAGGCGCGACTCCTGCCACGGGGCCTCGCTCATGTCGGGCTCCCTGCCACGGATCAGGCCGAACCACACGCGGGATGCGTCAGCGATCACTATGATGATCATGAGCGCGAACAGAATGGAGAGCACGCCGTCCACCGTCGTGTTCACCAGGATCTGATGCGCGTCGTCGATACTCTCGGCTTTGAGGGCCTTCAAGGTATCGTTCAGTTTGCCCGACTCGAGAGACTGCACGGCGGCGGCTCTCTGGGCGAAGAAGCCGATCGCCGGGTCGGAGGAGAAGATCTTCTGCCAGCTTGCCGTGAGCGTAACGGCGGCGTCCCACGCGAGCGGCAGCGCCGTAACCCATGCGTAACGGAGCTTGCCCATCTTGATCAGGATGGTAGTCCCGACGGTGAGGGCGACGGCCGCAAGTAGCTGGTTCGCGATACCGAAGAGTGGGAAGAGCTGGTTGATGCCGCCAAGAGGATCGTTCACGCCGGCGTAGAGGAAGTAGCCCCAGGCCGCGACGATCAGGGCGCTCGCGACCAGGTTAGCAGGTAGCCACGAGGTGCGGGCGAAAGGACGCCAGACGTTGCCTACGAGGTCCTGAATCATGAACCGGCCGACCCGCGTCCCAGCGTCTACGGTCGTCAGGATGAACAGCGCCTCGAACATTATGGCGAAGTGGTACCAGAACGCCTGCGCCGTGCCGCCTAGCACGTTGGAGAAGATCTCACTTATACCCACAGCGAGGGTCGGTGCCCCACCTGTCCTGCCGATGATACTTTCTTCGCCGACGGCCTTGGCTGTGCTCGTAAGCGTCTGCGCGTCAACCGAGAACCCGAAGCCGCTCACGGCCTTGGCGGCCGATTGGGCCGTGTCGCCGAGGAGGACAGGGTTGGCATTCATCGCGAAGTACACGCCGGGGTCGAGGGTCGTCGCCGCGATAATCGCCATCACGGCCACGAACGACTCCATGAGCATCGCCCCGTACCCGATCATGCGCACCTGTGACTCTTTCTGGATGAGCTTGGGCGTCGTCCCCGAAGCCACGAGCGAGTGGAAGCCCGAAAGTGCTCCGCAGGCTATGGTGATAAAGACGAACGGGAAAAGCGCCCCGGCGAAGACTGGTCCCTGGCCGTTGAACGCGAACTCGGTGAACTTGGGCATGTGAATCGGGGGTAACGTCACCGCTATGCCGACGGCGAGCAGTGCTATGGTCCCGATCTTCATGAAGGTCGAGAGGTAGTCGCGGGGGGCCAGGAGGAGCCAGACGGGCAGGACCGAGGCGACGAAGCCGTAGACCACGAGGGCGAGGACGAGCTGGTTCGGAGTAAACGTCCAGGCGTCGGCGTAGCTCGAGGACTCGGAGATCCAACCTCCGCCGAAGATAGCGAGTATCAGGAGCGCCACTCCGATAATAGAGACCTCGAGTACCCTTCCAGGACGCAAGAAGCGCAGGTACACGCCCATTAGCAACGCTATCGGAAGCGTCATCGCGAGCGAGAAAGAGCCCCACGGCGACGCGGAGAGCGCGAGGACGACGACGAGGGCGAGCACAGCGAGCAGGATTACCATGATGGACAGGACTGCGATCAGCGCCGCAGCTCCCCCTACGGGTCCGATCTCCTCCCTCGCCATCTGCCCGAGGGACTTGCCGTCCCTTCGCAGTGAGAAGAAGAGCGTCGTCATGTCCTGTACGGCGCCTGCAAGTATGACGCCGACGATGATCCAGATCGTCCCAGGCAAGAAGCCCATCTGGGCAGCAAGAACAGGCCCGACGAGCGGACCAGCACCGGCTATCGCGGCGAAGTGGTGACCGAAGAGCACACGTCTGTCCATCGGCTCGAAGTCTCGGCCGTTGTTGAGCCGCTCGGCAGGCGTCGCCCGTGAGTCATCCGTCTCCAGAACCCTGCGCTGGATGAAGCGTGCGTAGAACCTGTAGGCGATGGCGTAAGAGGCTAGCGCAGCGAAGAGTAACCATCCGGCGTTGACCGTCTCACCCCGTGAGAGTGCAAGCATCCCCCAGCAGATCGCCCCGACGAGGGCGACGACGACCCAGATCACGTACCGACGCAGACTATCGCTCATGAGTCCTCCTGACTTTCCTTAAGTACCTTCCCTGATGCTCTCCCTAAGCATATGCATCCTATCATAACGGAAAACCGTATTGAACGCGGAAACCCGCTGTCTGATTGGAGAACGCCGCCTTGTACCGGCGAACCGGAGGATGCTACCGCTCCGGTTTGGACTTCTTGGTGACTGAACGACAGGCGGCTATTTCAGACCAGCTCTGGCTGTATTGGAATGTGGAGAGTTGGATATCCCGTCGGGGACTACGGACGTTGGGAGAGGAGACGTGGTGCTGTCAGGCAGACCGCACCTGCCAGGACGGCGCAGAGGATGGTGGGGTAGATGAGGATCTCCAGCGGCGTCGTGCCCGTGGCCAGGCCGAAGACGGTCTTCATGGCGTCGTCGGTGTAGGCGAAGGGGACGAAGCCGCGGAGCATCTGGAGAACGCCCGTCGGGTGCTGGTTGCGGAAGAAGCCCGAGAGGTAGATCAGGGGGAACAGGATCGCCGTCGCGTAAAGCAGCACGTCGGCTGGCGAAGAGGTGAAGTTGGCGATGAAGATCCCGATGCAGTTCGCCGTCACGAGCGTCGCGAAGACTGCGAGGGTGGCAGCGAGCATCCACACTATGGAGACGGGATGAAGTAGGTAGACGATCAGGAGCGCGGGAAATAATTGCACGAGGTCGAGGACGGCGTTGACGGCGAGAACCTCGAAGACGATCCTGTACGGAGAGAGAGGCGTGAGAGCGACGCGCACCAGGATACCGTCGTTCAGGTCTATGGTCAGGCTCTCTCCGGCCCCGAAGGTCCCCGCCATTATCGCAACGATGCCTATGACGGCCGCAGCGTACTTCGCCGGCATGCCGCTCGCCGCCACGGGCACGATTATTGCTACGGGATAGAGCATCTTCAGGAGAAGCGCGAACCTCTTCGAGAAGAACAGCGCCACGTCCTTCTTCCAGTAGGCGTCAGGCCGGTCAAGCCTCATCGCGCAACGCCTCCCCTGTCAGCTTGACGAACACGTCCTCAAGGTTGGGCCTCTGTACCGACAGGTTCACGATGTCCCCGCCGGCCTCGACGATGCCGGCGACCACGTCTGCGACTATGCCAGGACGTTCCTCGCAGTGGAAGATCAGATCCCGCCCCTCAGGCACGACGCGCTGTACTCCGCCGACCTCCGCCACGGAGCCATACTCGACGGGGTTGCGCAGGGTCGCCACGATGCGCCTGACGCCCCGCACAGAGGAGATGAGCTCCTCGGGCGTTCCCTCTGCGACGACCATGCCTCTGTGCAAAAAGGCAGCCCTGTCGCACAGGGACTCGACCTCGTCTACCTGGTTGCTCGCGAGCACGACGGCGACGCCCGCAGCGGCGAGTTCCCTGATCCTGCTCTGAAATGCGAGCTGCGAGGTGTAGTCGAGCCCGAGCGAGGGCTCGTCAAGTAGCAGCACCTCAGGACCGTGCGCCATCGCCTCTATGAGCGCGAGCTTCTTGCCCATCCCGTACGAATATGTCTTCACTTTGTCATTCGAGTACTCCGCCAGGTCGAAGTAGTCGAAGAGGTCCGTGAGTACGCCTTCCGCTTTCGCCGCATCCACCCCGTAGGCGCGGGCGAAGAAGTATGCATTGGCCATCCCCGTGAGGTCGCCGTAGTGCGTCGGACGGTCGACCATGAGGCCCATGCTGGCGCGTACCTTCCGCTTCTCTTTCAGGCCGTCAGCCCCGCCGACATTGAATGTGCCGGAATCAGGCGCGATGGCGGTAGATAGAACTCTCAAAAGGGTGCTCTTGCCAGAGCCGTTCGGTCCCATGAGTCCGAAGACCTCGCCGGGAGCGACGGAGATGCTCACGTCGGAGACACCGCGTCCGCTGCTCCTGTACAGGCGGCTTATGTTCTTCGCCTCGAGGGCTGGAGGGGTATTGTGTGCGCCGGACCTCATGGTACGAGAATTGTAGCGTCCTCCCCGCGAGCCGGTTGTTAGGCGCATCACCCCGCCCTCGTGGTCTGGTGGGGTATGGTAAGGATGAAGGCGTTCTTGACAGGAGGTCATATGGCTGACGATACGAAGGTGGCGGTTCTGGGGGCCGGGATCATGGGTTCCGCGATGGCGCGCAACCTCCTCTCATCAGGCATGGAGGTGCGCGCCTGGAACCGCTCGCGCGAGAAGGCCGAGCCGCTGGCCAGGGACGGCGCACAGATCGCCGATACCCCCGCTGATGCCGCGCGCGGCGCTGATTTCCTCCTGACCATGCTCTCCGACGCGGATGCTATAGAACAGGCCGTCGAAGACGGTGTGCTCGACGCGCTGGCCGAAGACGGCGTATGGCTTCAGATGAGCACGGTGGGGGAGAGCGGCAACGAACGGCTCGAAAAGCTGGCGGCGGATCATGGCGTCACGTACGTGGACGCGCCCGTACTGGGGACCAGGCAGCCAGCGGAGCAGGGCCAGCTCGTTGTGCTAGCCTCCGGTCCTGAGGTGGTCAGGGAGCGGAGCGAGCAGGTCTTCGACGCTGTCGGGAGCAAGATCGTCTGGCTCGGCGAGGCTGGTGGGGGGAGCCGCCTCAAGCTCGTGGTGAACAACTGGATCGTCGGTCT
>DASSJP010000426.1:0-2333 GCA_035691165.1 Rubrobacter sp. | reverse complement strand
AGCTTGCGGAAGGTGCGCGGCCTGGCTTTGCCCAGTAGAATGTCACCGTTATGCCGGAAAGGGAGCGGGAAATCACGCTGCGGTTCTTGGCCGAGCCGACGGATGTCAACTTCGGCGGTAAGGTCCATGGCGGCGCAGTTATGAAGTGGATCGACCAAGCCGGATACGCTTGCGCGGTCGGGTGGAGCGGGCAATACTGCGTCACGGTCTATGTCGGTGGCATCCGTTTCCACAGACCCGTACTGATCGGCAACATGGTTGAGGTGAGCGCAAAGCTCATCCACACGGGCAAAACGAGCCTGCACGTCGCGGTGGAGGTGAGCGCGGGCGACCCGAAGGAAGGTGTGTACACCAAGACCACGCGGTGCATCATCGTCTTCGTGGCTGTGGACGATGGAGGTACGCCCGTCGAGGTGGATGGTTGGGAGCCGGAATCGGAGCAAGACGTTGCACTTGAGCGGTACGCCAAGAGGCTTATGGAATTGCGGAAGGAAACCGAAAAGGAGATAGGTCCCCACGGCGTCGTGCTATAGAGTTGTCCCGTCGGCGTCTCCTCTCGCATAACGAAGAGGGGTGTGCCTCGAACTCCGCCTGTACGGTTCTCCGAAGTTCGGCGTATCAAGGTCCGTGGCCCAACTGTTCCCGAGACCGGCCAGGCTGCCATGATTCGACGGCTGTGACAGCCCGCTCAGCTAGATCAAGTTCAACCCGGCCACAAGCACCAACGGCATCCCTGCTACGAAGAACCACAATGGAACCTGAGCTGCCAACTGTCGTACTCGTTGAGCGGCTGCCTGCGCGTGGGTGACCTCCCACGAACTTGCGGCCTCAAATAGTTTGAAATGGTACCGTAGGGTTGCAGCGTACGCGACTAACATCACTGCGACACCCAATAAGGCGTATGGGGTCCTTGCGAGGATACTGAACACGACGAGCAGGACTACGCTCATCACGGCTGTGAACAAGAGGGACACCAATGATGCCTTCTTGAGACCCCACCGAACGGTAGATGTCAGAACGTTCATCTCCTTGTCCTCGTGATAGTCTTCAATCTGGTTGACCAAAAGCAGCCCGATCATTTGAGTACCAAACCCCAACAGGGCGAGCAGGGGGAGTATCTTCATTTGTGGCGCCATCGCGTAATAGATGTACAGTGAGGGCAAGAAATACAGGATGAGCGACAAAGTAACTATATTAAGGAACCCTCGCCGTTTGAAGCGAAATGGTTCTAGCGAATAGGCTGCTATTAGGAATAAGCCTACTACCCATAGCACAACGAGTCCGACACGAGATTCGGATATTGCGAGGTACACCACGATGGCGGATGCGACCACGGTCTCTACTGTTATCATCCACCAGATCGTTCTGGGGCCTTTGAGGATATCTATGGACCGTGGCAGTCGGCTCTTGTATGTCTTGTCAAGCTCGTAATCCGCAAGGCAGTTAACCTGGGAACAAATCCAGTATGCGAGGTACCACACGGCCGTTAGTAGTCCCAGGCGCACGGCGCCATCTCCCATTAGGTCATTAGGGTGGGAGGCAGCCAGGAGGGCAGAAATAGCGATGACCGGGATTCCCATCACCATGAACTCGACGCGGCTGACCACCAAAAAGGCCCAGATCTTGTTCAAGATGTTCTGAGTCAAGACGTCGAGTACTTTCCCTAGTATCTCCTGCATTGCCTGATACCTACACTGTCACACCTTACCCGATGTTGGTCTTCGCGGTGGTCGCAGCCCTCGTTTCCAGGCGCCAGACCACAACCCTTCCTCCTTTCCGCTTTCCCCAGCGGGCTGTCGCTCAACAACCGTATTGTGGAATCAAAATAAGCCCAGCACAAGGTACTATGAGGCGCGTACCGCGCTGATCGATGAGCAGTGGGCTACTGGAAGGTGCTCTCGGGTTCGCCTTCGGAAGAGGCCCTCGCTACATACTCTGACCTGGAGAGGTTCGATCATCAGCGAAACCTCGAAGAGGTACGAGCCGCCGCTCCTCTGAAGCCGATGCCCCTGATCGCGCTCTCCTCGGACCAGCCTTACGATCTTACGCCTTTCGTCGATGCCGGAGTGGTGCCAGCCGACACAGCGGAGGAGTTCGGCAATTTTCTCTTTCGAGAGGTTCTGGACGCCAGGGCTAATCTTGTGTACCGGGTGCCTGGCGCCAGGCACATTACGAACACGGAAAGCGGCCGTTACATACATCAAGAGCATCCTCAGCTTGTGATTGGCCCGGTTCGTGAGGTCGTAGACGCTGTCGGAAAGAAGGCGTATAAGAAGGGAATCCACACAATGTCAGGTCCAAGAGCCAGGGTCAGTGCATCAAGGCCGTAAACC
>DASSJP010000425.1:0-4847 GCA_035691165.1 Rubrobacter sp. | reverse complement strand
TCCTGCGAGCGCGTACTCGGGGATGGTGCTCTCCATGAGCGCGAGGACAGCCTCGTAGATGCCAACGTCAACAACCTGGCCTCTGCCGCCGTGAGCCTCGCGGTTGTAGAGGGCCGTCACCGCGCCAAGGGCACCGAAGGTCGCAGCGAGCGAGTCGCCTAAAGAGATCCCAACTCGCGGCGGCGGTCGGTCAGGGTACCCCGTTACGTGCCTGATCCCACCCATTGCCTCGCCGATGGACCCGAACCCGGCCTGGTCTTTGTATGGTCCCGTCTGCCCGTACCCCGAAACGCGCACCATGACGAGACCGGGGTTGATCTCACTCAGTTCCTCGTACCCGAGACCCCATCTCTCCAACGTGCCTGGCCTGAAGTTCTCGACGACCACGTCAGCCCCGGAGATGAGACGCCGGGCGAGATCCTGCCCCTCCTCCTCGCGCAGATTGAGGGTGACGGACTTCTTGTTGCGGGCGATGATGGGCCACCAGAGGGTGCGCCCCTCCTTGCGATGGCGGCCCCACACCCGCATGGGATCACCCTTGCCGGGAGGTTCCAGCTTTATGACCTCCGCGCCGAAATCAGCGAGGAGCTGACCGCAGAACGGACCGGCGAGCAGGCTCCCCATCTCCACAACGCGCACGCCTTCGAGTGGACGTGCTCCGCCATTCTCCTCAGCCATTCATGTCCTCCTTGAGGGCTCCTATGACGAAGTCCCTACCTTCGTAGACATGCTCGCGCATGATGATCTCAGCCCGGTCGGCGTCGCCTTTTTCTAACGCTTGCAGGATCTGACGGTGATAGTGGTTGGAGACGACCCGCTCGTGCGGCGTATACCAGAAGAACGCCTTGAACATTAGTGGTATCTCGACGGTGCGGTTGATGAGACGCTTGAGGCGCCTGTTCCGGCTCGCCTCGACGATGGTGCCATGGAACTCCTGGTTGAGTGCGACGAGAGCCCTGATCTCCTCCTCGTGGTCGTCGAACCTTCCCGCCAACCCCTCCATCTCCCCGGCCAGCTCCCGTAGCCGCTCCAGCTCGTGCCGCTGTATGCGGCCCGCCGCCCGCCTCGCCGCGTGACCCTCCAGAACAGCTCGCAGGTCGTAGATATCCCACACATCCTCGATGGAGAACGAGCAGACCGTGGCCCCGCGGTTGGGTGTGATCTCGACCAGTCCCTCAGCCTCGAGCATCGTGAGAGCCTGCCGCACAGGAGTCCGGCTTACCCCGAGCCGCTCCGCGAGATGCTCCTCGATCAAACGCTTGTCAGGACCGTACTCACCAGTGAGAATCAAAGCCCGCAGCCGCTCGAGTACCCCGATGGGCCTCGACTCCTGCCCCCTGTCCCGCAAGACATGTCCCACTCAGACCCCCGTTCATGATCCCCGGAGAACCCCCATTGTATACAATCTTATGCGTCCCCAAATCTTGTGTCAAGAATTTCAATTGTGGGCTAAGGACCGGTGATCCTGCGGTGTGCTAGCTCTCCTTCACCTCGGCGAGAACGGCGCCCCCTGGGACGAGGGAGCCCTCGGCGAAGGGGAGCGAGCTGACGACCCCGGCATGCGGGGCTGAGACAGGCTGCTCCATCTTCATCGCCTCGATGACGAGGAGGAGTTGTCCCTCCTCGACCTCCTGTCCCTCCTGGACGAGCACCTTCACGACCGTACCTGGCATCGGGGCGGTGAGGCTCGCGGCGGCATCCGCTCCCGGTCCGGCCGCGTCCACGGTTGGCGGCGGAGGCTTGCCCAGAGTATGTGAATCTCCGCGGATAGAGACGAGGACCTCATCTCTATGCAGCGCGACCGCTGCGTCGACGGGCTCGTCGTCGATCAGGGCGCGGATGCGACCGTCTCCTGAGTAAAGTACCTCGACTATGGACTCTTCTCTTTCGACGGACATTCTGAGCCTTCCTGGTCCTGCGCGCTCCGCCTCGACACGGTGCTCGGGGAGGTATTCGAGGATGGCCGCGCCGAGGAGGCGCCAGGGGCCTGCTGCGAATGCGTCAGTAGAATTCGAGATGCTGTGGAGTTCCGTGGCTGCGGCGAGGATCAGGGCCTCTCGCGGGACGGGACGGGCTGGCGGAGGCTCGGAAAGGCCGTGTTCTTCCAGAAAGTGGGTCGTGGTCTCGCCTGCCTCGAACGCTCTATGGGCCACGATACGGCGGAGGAGCGGGAGATTGGATGAGGGACCGAGGATCTCGTAGTCCGAGAGGGCACGCCGGAGGCGGCGGACGGCGGCTGGCCGGTCAGGGGCGTAGACGATCAACTTCGCCAGCATCGCGTCGTAGTTCAGAGGGATCTCGTCTCCGGCCTCGAACCCGGCGTCGTTGCGTACACCGGCTCCCTCGGGCGGCGAGAAGGCTTCGAGGCGTCCACCTGATGGCATCCCCTGTTCGTCCTCAGCGTAGATGCGGGCCTCGATGGCGCTGCCGCGCAGCGTCACGTCTTCCTGGGTGAGAGGAAGCGATTCCCCTGCGGCGACGGCGAGTTGGAGATGGACGAGGTCGAGGCCGGTCACAAGCTCCGTCACAGGGTGTTCGACCTGTAGGCGGGCGTTCATCTCGAGGAAGTAGAACTCCTCACCGTCGAGCAGGAACTCCACCGTGCCCGCGTTCTCGTAGCCAGCCTCGCGGGTAAAGCGCACCGCCGCGTCGCAGATCGACTCGCGGAGACCGGGTTCCAGCGCAGGGGACGGTGCTTCCTCCACCACCTTCTGGTGGCGGCGTTGGATCGAGCACTCCCGCTCGAAGAGATGGAGGACGTTTCCCTGGGAGTCCCCGATCACCTGCACCTCCACATGCCTCGGGTCCTCGACCAGCTTCTCCAGAAATACGGATCCATCCCCGAACGAGGCTTCCGCCTCGCGGCGCGCCCCCCTGACGGCCTCGACGAAGTCCTGGGGGCGCGCCACAGCCCGCATCCCCCGTCCCCCACCTCCGGCGCTCGCTTTGACCAGGATCGGGTAGCCGATGCGGTCAGCCTCCTCGGCGAGACGGTCCTCTCTCTCGTCTTCTCCGTCGTAGCCCGGGATCGTCGGCACGTCGGCCCCGCGCGCCAGCTCCTTCGCCCGCACCTTGAAGCCGACCGTCTCCATCGCCTCGGGCGGAGGTCCGACCCAGACTGCGCCGGCAGATTGAACGGCCCTGGCGAACTCTGCGCTCTCTGACAGGAAGCCGTACCCAGGATGCACGGCTTCCGCCCCGGAACGCTCGATCGCCTCGACCAGCCGCTCGACGTTCAGGTAGCTCTCAGGCGCGGGGGCAGGACCGAGAAGGTAAGCCTCGTCGGCGAGACGGCGGTGCATCGCGCGCTCGTCCGCCTCAGAGTAGACGGCGATGCTGCGTATGCCGAGCTCGCGGCACACACGGATGATGCGGACTGCTATCTCGCCCCTGTTGGCGACGAGAACGCTCTCGAAGCTCACTATTCGACTCTCCAACGTGGCTCGCGTTTCTCCAGGAAGGCTGCGAGGCCCTCCTGGCCTTCCTCACCTGTGCGCAGCTCGGAGATCACACGCGACGTCAGGCCCGGCGCCTCCATCGGCTCCGTGGTTTCGAGCCGCCTGAGGAGCGCCTTGATCGTCGCCTGCGCGACCGGCCCCCCACTCAGCAACGATTTGACGCTCGCTTCGACCGCAGCGTCAAGTTCATCACCCGAGGCTACTTCGTGGGCGAGGCCGATCTCCCTCGCCCTATCTGCACCGAAACGTTCCCCTGTCAGGAACAGGGATCTGGCGTGGGAGGCCCCGATCTTTCGTACCACGAAAGGTGCGATCGTGGCCGGAGCGATGCCTAGCCGCACTTCGGAGAAGGCGAATTTTGCCTCCGCATCCACCACGGCAACGTCCGCCACAGCGACGAGACCGGCCCCGCCACCCATAGCCGCACCGTGCACCTTCGCGATCACCGGCTTCGGGCACTCGTCGATTGTCCAGAACATCATCGCAAGGCGCCTGGCATCCTCCAGGTTCTCCTCGTAGGAGAAAGCGGCCGTCTCCCGCATGTACCCGATATCCGCTCCTGCGCAGAACGAGCGTCCCTCGCCTGCAAGAACGACGACCCGCACACTTTCGTCGTCCGAGATCTCCTCGAAGCAGCGCGTCAACTCCTCGATGAGCGCCACGTTCAGGGCATTATGCGAGTCAGGACGCGCGAGGATGACGTTTGCGACCTGATTCGCGTAGGTGCGCGTCAGCGAGCGGAAACTCATATGGCATGTCCTCCCGATACCTTTATGACCTGGCCCGTGATCCAGCGCGCCTGGTCCGAGGCCAGAAAAACTATGGCGTCGGCGATGTCTCGCGGCTCTCCGATACGGCGGAGCGGGATCGTGGGCAGAAGCTCCTCCTCGGACTCCCGGGTAATGTATCCCGTTTGCACTGGTCCGGGTGCTACGGCGTTGACGGTGATCCCCAATGGCCCGACCTCTGTCGCCACACTGCGGGTGAAGGCTTCTGTAGCGGCCTTGCTGGCACCGTAGGAGATCTGACCCGCAAAGTTTTGCGCTGCGTCCGTGCTCACGTTGATGACTCGCCCCCACCGACCGCCCCGGCCCTCGTGGCGGCGCACGAGCTCCGCCATCAGTAACACCACGGCGCGGGTATTGACCGCGAAGTGCTTATCTATGCTCCTTCCAGAGGTACTGAAGATGGTGTCAGGCGGCCTCTCGCAGTAGGCAGCATTGTTGACTAGCACGGCCACCGGGCCGAGCATCTCTTCCGCCCGATCAAAGAGCTCCGGTATTGCGCCCGCATCCGCGAGATCCGTCTCCCACGACTCGGCCCGTCCTCCCCAGCTGCGGATCTCCGCCACCACCTCATCGGCAGACCTCGTCTGCGTAGCGTGGTATA
>DASSJP010000424.1:0-4856 GCA_035691165.1 Rubrobacter sp. | reverse complement strand
TCCCAGTACACGGGGATGCAGTTCCCGGCGGCGACGATTTCACCCCCACCCTCGCAGACGGCTATCTGGAACCCGGCGAAGTCAGTAAACAAGCTGTTCCAGTAGCGGTTGACCGCCGCGTCGTGATGCATGAACTCGGGGAACGTGTCGGGCAGGGATCTAACCTTCGATTCGAGATCCGGCCTCTCGGCCAACGTGAAGATCTCCAGACCCTCGGACACCGTCACAACGGCACGACCACGCAGACCTGGCGCCTATAGAAACGCCGGGACCAGCTCACCTTTCACGAGGTCCGCGTTGTGCTCGCGCTCGCGCACGACGGCCCAGCTATCTCCTTTGACCATGACCTCGGCGGGCCTGGGGCGGGAGTTGTAGTTGGAGGCCATGGAGAACCCGTAGGCGCCTGCGTCCATGATGGCCAGCACATCGCCCTCGGAAGCATCCGGTAGCTCGCGGTCACGGGCCAGGTAGTCGCCGGATTCGCATACAGGCCCGACGAGGTCGGTGTTCGCCACCGAGCCGTCCTCATTCACGGCGAGGACCTCGTGGTGCGCGTCGTAGAGGCTCGGGCGCAGGAGATCGTTCATGCCTGCGTCGGCGACGATGAAGCTCTTCTCGCCGCTCTTCTTGCGATAGACCACGCTGGTCAGGAGGATTCCGGCGGCGCCGGCGATGTAGCGGCCCATCTCGCACAGGATCTTCGTCCCCGTCGCTTCCAGGGTGGGACGGATGGCGTCTACAAGCTCCTTCGGGGTCGGGGTCTCCTCGTCCTTGTACGGGATGCCGAGGCCGCCGCCGATGTTGAAGTAGCGGATGTCGAAGCCGCGTGTCTTCAGCTCGTCCACGAGGCTCGCGGAGCGTTCGATCGACTCGGTGTATGGGGTGAGCTTGGTGATCTGGGACCCTATGTGCTGGTGGACCCCGATGAGGTCGATGCACCTGTAGCCCCCGATCCTGTCGGCCAGCGCCAGCGCCTCGTCGACGGGGATGCCGAACTTGTCACTACCCCTTCCGGTGGCGACGTGGTCGTGGGTCTCCGCGTCCACGTCAGGGTTGACGCGCAGGGCGACTCGGGCCCGTTTGCCGAAGCGGGCGCAGAGTCGGTCGAGGTGCTCCAGCTCGGAGGCCGACTCGACGTTGAAGAGCAGGATGCGCTCACCCAGCCCCGACATGAGCTCCCGCTCGGTCTTCCCGACCCCGGCGAAGACGACCTTCTTCGGGTCGAACCCGGCCCGCATCACACGGTAAAGCTCTCCTCCTGACACGATATCCGCACCCGCCCCCAAAGAAGCGAGCGCCCGCAGGACGGCGAGGTTCCCGTTCGCCTTGACCGCGTAGCAGACCAGGTGATCCAGGCCCGAAAATGCTTCGTCAAGCTCTCTGTATGCCCTCTCCAGGGCGGCGTGACTGTAGACGTAGGTGGGGGTTCCGGTTCCTCCGGCTATCTCGGAGAGCGGCACGTCCTCGCAGCGGAGTCCGCCCCCCTCGTAGTGAAAGTCGTCCAAAACGTACCTCCTCATGTAGCCGGAGCGTGCTATATTTTCTGGCTCCTGCAATTGGAGCCGTAGGGAGAATATACTCCGTGACGAAGCCCCGCGCGACACCCCACACGAACGAGACCAGGGAGAATGGCGCCTCTCCTTTGCTCCTCAACCCTGTCCTCGCTCAGCAGGGCGCCTACCCGCTCCTGCGCCTCGACGAACGCCGCGAGGAGCTCGTGGAGAAGGGCGCAGAGCTCTTCGACTTCGGAACAGGCGATCCACGCGAGCCGACAGACAAGAAGATCCGTCAGGCTCTCGTAGATGGCATCCCCGAAGTAAGCCGGTACCCGAGCACGCCAGGCAAGCGCAGCCTTCGCGAGACCTTCTGCGGCTGGATGCGGCGACGCCACGGCGTCACGCTCGACCCCGAGAGCGCGGTCCTGCCGGCCACGGGATCGAAGGAGGCCATCTTCCATGCTCCCCTGGCCTTCCTGCACCACTCGCACGCCAGGCGCGGCGTCGCCTACGGCACGCCCGGCTACCCCGTCTACGAGCGAGGGACGCTATTCGCCGGTGGCGAGGCGTTGCCCGTGGAGTTAAAGAAGGAAGACGGCTTCCTGCCGCGAACACAAGTCATAGATCCCGAACGTACGCGGATACTCTGGATCAACTACCCCCACAACCCCACCGGTGCCACAGCGACCTACGAGTACCTCGAAGAAGTCGCAGAGTTCTGCCGCAAGCACGACATCCTGCTCTTCTCCGACGAGTGCTACAACGACATCTACTCGGGCGGGCCGCCTCCATCCATACTGGAGATCACGACCGAGCGGACCCTCGCCTTCTGCTCCCTGTCCAAGCGCAGCGGCATGACGGGCTACCGCTCCGCGATGATGGCAGGCGACCCGGAGTTGATCTCCGCCCTCAGAAAGCTCCGTCCCTCCATCGGCGTCGCAACCCAGTCCTTCGTTCAGGACGCGGCGATCGCCGCCTGGGCCAACGACGAGCACGTCGAGAAGAGACGGCGCATCTTCGATGAGAAACGGGCACTCTTCACGCGGTTCTTCGAGAAGTCGGGGCTTGAGTACCTGCACACCGAAGCGAGCTTCTACCTGTGGGTCGCCGTACCTGGAGGGGACGACGAAGCCTATGCCCTGAGGCTAATGGAAGAGGGAATCGTCGTGGCGCCGGGACGCTCTTTCGGGGCTGGCGGCGAGGGGTACGTTCGGGTGGCTCTCGTGCCCGATATCGAGGAGTGCCGGCTGGCGATAGAGCGTTGGGGAGAGCTCGAGACGCGGACGTGAGGATGCGCGTGGCCACGCTGGAGGATCTCGCGTCCATCGTGGAGATCTACAACTCCACCATCCCGAGCCGGATAGTGAGTGCCGACACCGAGCCTGTCTCCGTCGAGCAGAGGCTGCCGTGGTTCCACGACCCTTCGAGGCGCCCGATCCTGGTTGCCGAAGAGGAAGGAGTGATCGTAGGCTGGATCAGCCTGAGCGACTTCTACGACGGGAGGCCGGCCTACCACATGACCGCTGAGATCGGCATCTACGTCAGGGAAGGCCACAGGAGCCAGGGGATAGGAGGGCGTATGCTCGAAGAGACCATCAGGCGTGCTCCCGCCCTGGGCATAAAGACGATGACGGCGGGAGCCTTCGGAGGCAACGAGCCCAGCCTCAAGCTGTTCGAGCGGTTCGGCTTCGAGAAGTGGGCTAACTTCCCACGGGTTGCGGAGCTGGAAGGCAAAGAACAAGATCTCGTCGTCCTCGGGCGCAGGCTCGAAGAGTAACTATCAGCCGAGCGCCAGGGCGATGATCCCTGCGACCATCGCGCCGGCGGCGAACAGGCGGCGGGTGGAGTCTCCCTCCGAGAGCAGATGCGTCCCCATGGCCGCACCGATGAGGATGGAGATCTCACGCGCAGGCGCCACGTAGCTCACGGGGGTGAAAACGAGCGCCGTAAGGACAAGGATGTAGGAAAGGGGACTGAGTACGGCGACACCGAGGATCTCGGGTTTGTGGGCGCGCCAGAGCGTCAGGGCTTCCTTCCTGCGGTTTATCGCGAGTGGGGTCAAAAGGAACGTGGTGACAAGCGTCGTGGCCCAGCTCTGCACGAGGGGTGGGATCATTAGCGCGCTGACGGCCTGCTTGTCCCAAATGGTGTACGCGGCGATAAAGACGCCCGTCAGGAGGCCGTAGATCACTCCGGCCCCGATGCCTGAACGTAGGCTCCCCGACTCGCTGGTAAGCACGAAGACGCCGACAGTGATCAGACCTATACCGACGAGTACGAGTGGAGACGGTCTCTCGCCGAACAGAACGATGGCCGCAGCCGTCGCGAGCAATGGTCCCGTGCCGCGCGCGAGAGGATAGACGAGCGAGAGGTCTCCGACCGCGTATCCCCGCTGCAAGAGAACGAAGTACCCGAGATGCAGCACGCCGCTCCCGAACATGAACAGGAGCTGCATATGTCCCAGATGCGGCGTGCTCACGAGCACCACGACGACCGCGAGCGGGGCGTAGATCAGCACCGCACAGAAGCCGAAGAGCCAGACGAAGACAGGCCCTCCGTCTCCGACCCGCTTGGCGAGCAAATTCCAGGTCGCGTGGAAGACGGCCGCCGCCAGAACTAGTGCGAGCGCGAAGAAAGTCATGAGATAAGGGCTCCTCACTTCACGACCACGGGCCGAAGGGAGTATAGCGGGGAACACGGCCAGCCTCCTGCTAAACTGGCGCACGTGTCGAGATCTCGCAGAGGAGGACCGCGATCAAGGAGAAGATAGAGGCCGCGTTCGAGAACAGGGGACTGCTGGAAGATGATGATTTCCGCAGCGCGGTTTTCGACACTATAGCTGCCCTGGACCGCGGAGAGCTGCGCGTCGCCGAGAAGAGCGAAGGCGGGTGGAGATCCAACGCCTGGGTGATGAAGGCAATAAATCTGTATTTCGCCGTAGCCCGGATGCAGACCGTGGAGGCCGGTCCTTTCGAGTACCACGATAAGATCCCAACGAAGAAGAACCTCGCGGCTGCGGGGGTACGCGTCGTGCCGCCAGGCACCGTGCGCTACGGGGCCTTCGTCGAGCCAGGCGTCGTGGTGATGCCTGGCTACGTCAACATCGGGGCTTATGTGGGGAGCGGTACGATGGTGGACACGTGGGCGACGGTCGGCTCGGGGGCCCAGATCGGACGCGACGTTCATCTTGCCGGAGGCGTTGGCATAGGCGGCGTGCTCGAGCCGCCCGGCGCGATGCCTGTCGTGATCGAGGACGGCGCCTTTGTCGGTTCACGCTGCATCGTCGTCGAGGGGGTGCATGTGGAGGAGGAGGCCGTACTCGGGGCGAACGTCGTGCTCACGGGCTCGACACAGATCATC
>DASSJP010000423.1:0-2611 GCA_035691165.1 Rubrobacter sp. | reverse complement strand
AAGAAGGATCTGGTGGGAGTGGTAAGGGAGACGATGCAACCTGCCCACGTCTCGCTGTGGTTGCATCCCGATACGACTTCGGAGAGGGAGCAGGCACGTTAAACCTTCTTACCCATATTCACCCAAGTGCGTGGAAGGGGTATTCTCCGAAGTGTGTATGCAGGATCCTGTATAAGCCGCGTCCATCGGGCCGGGTTTTCCTCCTGTTTCCCGGCCCACGCATTCTAGTCAACGCACCATGTAGTAGCGCTGGATAGATATCCGCAATCTTGTATGTCGCTCGGGGTGTTGCTCCGATCCCTGCATCTTGACCCGCTGCGCTTCGTTGAACGTGCAGTGCTGTGGTGGCACTCCACTTACGTGACGTGCAGCAGCTCTTCGATGGTGAGATTCTTGAGGTGCGGATAATCCTGCACTCATCCCGACGAGTTGTAGAAGCCCATGCTAAGGCTGCAATCCTCATATCTTGGCTAACCTTTCATGACTCCACAAATCCTTCGGGTCAACTGAGAGGCTCCCTTCCTACAAAGATTGTAGGGTACATGTTACTGATGAAGGATAATAAAGGATAGCGGGCCGGGCTTCGGCAAGAAATTCTCTAGAAGGAAGGTATCTAATGACGAAGGCATTCGGCGCAAACTACCGGGCGCGTCGAGCTTTTCAGCAACTGAGCTAGTCGACTAGGAGAACGCATGAACGACACCAGCAGCGATTACGACTCCCGCGGGGACGCGGGCTTTCTGCACTTGCTCTCCTGCGGTGACCCGACGATGGCCTCACTTGTGGCAACTATAGGTCCGCTCAGCATCGAGCAGCGTCGCCGTGGACGGCCAGCCGACGCCTACGGTGCCCTCGTCCGCTCCATCGTTGGCCAACAACTCTCGACGGTAGCCGCCCGCACCATCTACGGACGCCTTACCTCGCTCTTCGACCACCGGCCTCCCACGCCTGCGGAATTCCTCGCCGCCGACGAGGAAACCCTGCGCGCCTGCGGGCTCTCCCGCCCTAAAATCTCCTACCTCTGCGACCTGGCCCGGCGCGTGCTTGAAGGCGCCCTTGATCTCCCAAGGCTGCGCGAGTTGCCCGACGACGAGGTCGCCTCAAAGCTCGTCGCGGTCAAGGGCATTGGGCAGTGGAGCGCTGATATGTTCCTGATGTTCCACCTCACACGCCCCGACGTGCTGCCGGTTGGGGACCTCGGTATCCGCCGAGCCGTCGAACGGGCGTATGGCCTGGACGAACTCCCTGACGCGGAGACGCTGCACGAAATAGCCGCACCCTGGCGTCCCCGGCGTACGCTAGCGTGCCTGTACTTGTGGGAGTCGCTCGACAACGTCCCCGACGCGGGCTAGTGTCATGGTCTGTGTAGCGACGATGGAGTCTTGGCAGGGCGACGACGTTGGCTGGAGCGCGCCTCGTCGATAGTCAGCCTTCGACCATCGAAGCGGCCGCGAATCTCGACGGGAACGGCGCCGGGAGCGTCGATAGATCCCAGTTGAAACTGCGCCTCCTGACCGCGTATCTGGCCATCGCCGCGCAGGACCGGGCGAGCATCGTGGGTGGTTACGACGACGCTGAACACTCGGTTCGGGCGCGGCTCGACGACCACCCTGTACCTCTCCTCCCAGCCCGTACCCTCCACCTTGCGTCGTTCCGCAACTACGCCGACCTCACCCTGGTTCACGAACAGGTCAACGCCACGTCGGACAGACTCTTCGCCGAACAGGAAAATGAGATCCCGGCCCTGGCACCGTAACGATAGCGCGCCATCCCGGCTCAGGCGTCGTGACGGGACTCCCCTGATGGCTCCCGCGAGGTCCACGTCCGACGGTACGCCGACGTCGATCGCGGCTACGCGTTCGTTTTGCCCCAGGGAGAGCCTCGGGGCCTCCGGGCCGACACGGGGGGTTCCTGTTCCTTGCACACGATTGGAGAGGACGTCGAGCGCGCGCCTCGCCGTCTTCCCGACGGGGTCCGGCCTCTGTGCCAGCGACTCGAGTCGGGAGACGTGCTCGCGGGATCCCGTCTTGGCGAGCGCTAGTGCCACCGCCCTGAGCGTGACACCCTGGCGCGAGTCGAGACCCCTCTCCAGCACGCGGGTTGCGTCGGGACCGCCTATCTCACCGAGGAACTGGGCCGACATCGCGCGCAAGCGCGGCATCTCCTGCTCGTTGGTCAGCAACCGCTCCATGTCCTGGACCTTCTGCGGGTAGTTCTTGCGCCCGAGCAAAGCCAGCGCGAGTGGCCTGGAGAGACGTCCCTGTCCTTCGAAGGTAGCCTCACGTAGCTCATCGACCGAGTAGGCGTCCGCGTTGATCAAATCGTAGGACTGTTCGCCGTTCATGCTCACTCCTTAGCAACCGGCTCTTATGGAGCAGTGGTCGTCCATGTTATCGCCCTGGCTGCTCGTAAGGAGCACCGAGTTGCGGGTGCTGATGGCGCACCGGGATTGCGCCATCAGGTTGTTCCGTTCTGCGGTACCCGTCGGACATGTGTCCCCATGATTATGCGACAGACCGAGGTAATGTCCCAACTCGTGGGCGAACGTCCGCGCGGTCTGTTCGCTCCCCCAAAGGCCGCAGGTTGCCCCGTTCATGCCCTTGGCGTCCTT
>DASSJP010000422.1:0-2649 GCA_035691165.1 Rubrobacter sp. | reverse complement strand
GACCCTCATGGAGGGCGATTTCGACGTCTGTCCAAGCTGGTGGCATCCTTCGATCCAACGTCTCGTGTTGCAGAGTTGCCGCGAAGGTGACACCGTGCGCAGCGAAGAGGAGATCCACGGGATAGAGGGATTCATGGCCGTACCCATAGGGTTGGAGGATGAGAAGTGGGGGGCGGTGATCGTCGGGGGTAGAG
Source organism: Rubrobacter sp. (assembly GCA_035691165.1). GTDB lineage: Bacteria > Actinomycetota > Rubrobacteria > Rubrobacterales > Rubrobacteraceae > Rubrobacter_D. The sequence goes on along the minus strand of DASSJP010000422.1, from coordinate 2,455 downwards.
AGTGCGGCGCCGAGGAGGAGCGCGCCCTGGGGCTACTCGCCAAAGGGATAGCACCCGCCCTTGAGGGTGCCGGGGACGCCCCTGGCGGGCTGGACCAGCTCACGGGGTTGCCGAACCGCGCCTCGCTCCACCGCGTTATGCGGCGCGAGCTCTCCTACGGCAGGACGCACACGATCCTGGCGATGGACCTCGAAGGCTTTCGGGACTACGGTCTGGCCGCGGGTGAATCCCTCCTCCGGAGGATCGGTCTAAGGCTCAAGGAGAACAGTCAACGCGTCTTCCACTACGGGGACGGCGAGTTCGTCGTCCTCATTGGCGGCTCCGGCGAGGCGAGGGCCCGCAAGGTGGCGCTCTCGCTCCAGCAACGCGTCTCGGAAGAAACCGGCAACTCAGGCCATCCGCCCTTGATTGCCGCTGTAGGCTTCGCGTTTACCCAAACAGGGGAAGAGGACCCGGAGATGGTCCTCAGGATGGCCCTGAGCGCCTTGCAGGAGGCTAGAGGTCGGGCGGAGCGCATCGCCGGGTTGTCAGCCCGCGCCGGGGCGCGGACCCTCGAAGACGTCAAAGAGGACGAGCGGGTCGTTGGGATCGCCAGGACCCTCGTAGAGGCTCTGGAGGCAAAAGATCCATACATCAGGGAGCACCTCAGGGCCGTGTCCCGCCTCGCTCTGCGCATCGGTCACGAGCTATCGCTGCCAGCCGAACAGATGGAGGCCCTGACCACCGGGGCTCTGCTGCACGACGTAGGTAAGATAGGTGTGCCTGATCTGATCCTGCAAAAATCCGGCCGCTTGACCGACGAGGAGTACACGGTGATAAAGCGGCATCCGACAGTGGGGGTCGAGATCATCACTCCTGTAAAGGAGCTGGCGGCGGCGCTGCCGGTCGTAAGACACCATCACGAGCGCTTCGACGGCAAGGGATATCCGGACGGGTTGCGCGGCGAGGATATCCCCTTGATCGCGCGGATAGTCTCGGTGGCCGACGCTTTCGACTCCATGACCCGCGCCAGGCCGTACGGTTACGGCATCTCCTGGAAAGCCGCACTCGAAGAGATCGAGGAAAACTCAGGGACCCAGTTCGATCCACGGATCGTAAGGGCGCTGCTGGAAGTAGTGGAGGCTCCCGGCGACCGCCAGGCCGGCACCGCCGGTTAGCCACGATAATGGGAGGTGCGATCTGTACTAACCAGCATCGCGAGCATCAAATTTTCCAAATGGGCGAAGAATCACTCATTTGAGTGATACGGGTAACCCCATCTCCGTAATAAGCTGACCCAGCAATGTGGTTTGGGGCGAGAAACTGATCTTGAAGTCTCGTCCCGAGGGAAAGGAGCCGCGGCGATTGGTCCATAGAAACTCTGCGTGTAACTACGGCAAGCAAGTTTAGGAAACACGAACTGAGGCCCTCCGGCCTAGAATCAGCGGTCTGGAGAAACATATGCAGGGAATATCGTTAGATCTGCCGACCGGTTATTATCTGGAAAGAGACCCTGATGTCTTGATCTTGCGCAGGCTCGATGGGTCCATGGTCGGTGCTTTTTCCGCTCGTGGCGCAGCACCCGAAGCACTCAAGCAGACGGTCGAGGAGGAGAGTGCCCAGAATGAGCACTCCTTTCACCAAGGCGAATCGATATCCCAACCCAAGCCTTCCCTAAAGCCTTCCCTACAGGTGCGTTTCTTCGGCCACTTCGAGATGCTCTGCGACATGGAGGCTGTGCCCCTGGGTCGTAACGGCAAGGCTCTTACCATCCTCAAATACCTCCTCGCCAACAGAAGCCGTCCTGTGTCGCAGGATCACCTGATGGGATGGCTCTGGCCTGAGTCCAACCTCAAGAAGGCAAGATGGTCCCTCAACTCTGCCATCCATGGCCTTAGAAAGCTCTTGAGTGGATGCACTACTACTACTTCTAATACTTCTATTACTGCTGCTTCTAATACTACTAATTCTGTATCGATGAACTACGTGTGGCTAGAGGATGGATACTACCGTCTCTCTCCGAGCGTGAGGGTCTCAACCGACGTTGATGAGTTCGATGAGCTCCACGAGAGAGGACGCCATCTGGAGAAGGATCAGCAGATGAGGAAGGCAGCGATAGAGTACGAGAGGGCTATAGAGCTCTACCGCGGAGACTACCTCATAGAGGACTTGTATGAGGACTGGACGATGGTGGAGAGAGAGCGGCTGGCGAACGCATACATAGACATCCTTGGTCGTCTAGCGATCCACTACATGGAGGTAGAGCAGCACCAGGAGAGCATCAGGGCATGTTACAGGGTATTGGAGAAGGATCGCTGTCACGAGGACAGCTATCGTCTATTGATGCGCTGCTACGCGAGGCTTGGGTTAAGGGCAAGGGCGTTGCACCAGTACAGGATGTGTGAGCAGATACTCTCTCAGGAGTATGGCACCTCACCCTCTCCTGAGACCCGCTCTCTCTACACCAGACTACTGA
>DASSJP010000421.1:0-2157 GCA_035691165.1 Rubrobacter sp. | reverse complement strand
ACATAAACACGCGTCTGGGCTTCTAAGGGGAAGTTCGTCTAGCGGCCGGGCGCGTCGCGGCCGGGGTCGATCGTATAGCGGTCGAAGAAGTCCTCGTCGAGGTTGATCTCCTCTCCCGCCAGCTCTCTGCGCCTGAGGTCCCAGAGGACCTGGAGGTCATGGTCTATCTGCCGGAGTCGCGTGTGGTCTGCGGCATCCGCGTGGTGCGTACCTTCCCTTGCCAGGAGCCGCTCGCGCTCCTCCGAGAGCTCTTTTATCTTGCGCATCACGCCCTGTGCCATCCCTGCCTCCTTCTCGTCCTGCATGATTCTAGCGGAAAGCCTGCGCTTCGGGTCCTGGTCACCATGATCTACAATCCATGTTCCCATACCCGAGTAGAGGGAGTCGAATGCTCAACAGGATCTACCACCTCGGTTACGCGGTTCAGGATATCGAGGCGGCCTCCAGGTTCTACGCGGAGAATTTCGGGGCCGTGCCGGGAGAGCCCGAGGTCGTGGAGGATCAGGGCATAGTCGCCACCATGTTCATGGTCGGAGAATCGACGATCGAACTCGTCCAGCCGACCAGGCCAGATTCCCCTGTCGGGAGGTTCCTCGCGAGACGCGGCGAGGGGGTCCATCACGTTGCCTTCGAGGTTGAAGACCTGCAGGAGGCTCTCGCGGAGCTCAGGCGGAACGGCGTCGAGCTCATAGACGAGGAGCCCAGGCGGGGAGCGGGGGGGACCAGGATAGCCTTCATCCACCCCAAGGGCGCCTTCGGGGTGCTCACCGAGCTAGTAGAATTGCCAGACCGCTGAAAGGACGCGCCATGGACACCGAGAGAGAGCGACGCACGGAGTCCGGGATCGAGGTCAAGCCCCTCTACAAGCCCGATGACCTCGAAGGCTTCGATTATTCTAAAAAGCTAGGAGACCCTGGAGAGTACCCGTACACCCGCGGACCCTATCCGAGCATGTATCGCGGCAGGCCGTGGACCATGCGCCAGTACGCTGGTTTCGGCACGGCCCGCGAGACCAACGCCCGCTTCAAGTACCTTACGGAGAACGGCCAGACGGGCCTCTCCGTCGCGTTCGACCTCCCCACACAGATGGGGCGCGACTCGGACCACCAGCTAAGCCTCGGCGAGGTCGGCAAGGTCGGCGTCGCCATCGACTCCCTCCTCGACATGCGCGACCTCTTCGAAGGCATCCCCCTCAAAGATGTCTCGACCTCGATGACCATAAACGCGACGGCTTCGATCCTGTTGCTCCTCTATTCACTCGTCGCCGAGGAGCAGGGTGTGGAGGCCCAGAGCGTCACGGGGACCACCCAGAACGACATACTCAAGGAGTACCTGGCACGCGGAACCTACATCTATCCGCCGGGACCCTCGATGAGGATCACCACCGACATGTTCGCCTACTGCGCCACGGAGCTGCCACGCTGGAACACCATCTCCATAAGCGGCTACCACATAAGGGAGGCCGGTTCTACCGCCGTCCAGGAGCTCGCGTTCACCCTCTCGAACGCCATAGCCTACGTCGAGGCTGCGGTCGAGGCCGGGCTCGCCGTGGACCAGTTCGCCCCACGGCTCTCGTTCTTCTTCAACGCGCACAACGACCTCTTCCAGGAGGTAGCCAAGTACAGGGCGGCGAGGAGGATGTGGGCGAAGATCATGCGCGAGCGGTTCGGAGCCTCCGACGAACGCAGCCTGAAGCTCCGGTTCCACACCCAGACCGCTGGCTCCTCTCTCACCGCCCAGCAGGCAGAGAACAACGTCGTCCGCACCACCGTGCAGGCGCTTTCAGCGGTGCTCGGCGGGACCCAGAGCCTGCACACGAACGCCTTCGACGAAGCGCTCGCCCTGCCGACCGAGCGGAGCGCGCGGATCGCCCTGAGGACCCAGCAGATCCTGGCCAGCGAGGCCGGCCTCACAGGGACGGCCGACCCGCTCGCCGGCTCCTACTACGTCGAGTCGCTTACCGCCGCGGTCGAGGAGGAAGCGTGGGCCTACATACGGCGCATCGATGATATGGGAGGCTCGGTAAAGGCCGTCGAGGAGCGCTATATGCAGCGCGAGATCGAAGAGGCCGCCTACCGCTACCAGCGTGAGGTGGAGAAGGAAGAACGTATCATCGTCGGCGTCAACCGTTATACCTCGGGCGGGATGGACGACCCC
>DASSJP010000420.1:0-4257 GCA_035691165.1 Rubrobacter sp. | reverse complement strand
ATCTTCGAGTACGGCGGACCGATGATCCATGCCAAGACCCTCGTCGCTGACGGTTGGTGGTCGAAGGTAGGATCGACGAACCTGAACTTCAGCAGTCTGGTCGCCAACTGGGAGATAGACCTTGTGGCAGAGGATGAAGGCTTCGCCGCCCAGATGGAGGCGCTGTTTGAGGAGGATCTCTCCAACGCCCGCGAGGTCCGCCTCGCCGGGTCTGCGGCGCACCCGAGGGTGCGTCCTGAGCGCCCGATCCAGATGTCTGACCGTGAGGCCCGCAGGGGCATCGTAGGGAGCGGCTCGGGTGGGTCAGCCACCGTACTTCGTGTCGGGACAACGGCACTCCAGAAGAGCGGCTATCCGCTGGAGACCCACGAACAGGCCCTTGCCGCAGCGGCAAGCGGCGCTTTGCTCGGGGTCTCAGCTTTAACCCTGCGCTTCCCGCGCTTGCTCGCCTGGCCCCTGGCCGCTGCCGGCGCCATCTACGGGGGCCTCGGAGTCCTGCGCGCCACCCGCTCTGCCCTCTCAGATCGGAGGCAGAGATCATCCGCTTCAGAAGATACCGACGAGTTCGGTTGCTAGTCCGATCAGCCGATCTTCGTTTGTGCTCCAAGGCTCCCGGGCATGGAGTCGGGTAGTTTTCCGGACGAGAGGAGATAGCATGAGCCCGGTAGCCATAGTCACCGCATCTGACTCGGGGATCGGCCAGGAGTCGGCGAGGGAGCTGGCGGAGAACGGTTTCGACCTCGGCATCACATACCGCACGGACGAGGCAGGGGCGCAGGAGACGCTCGAGGCCGTGCGGGCGGCGGGCCGCAGGGGCGAGGTACGGCACCTGGATCTGACCGAGTTGCCGGAAGCCGCGGATGTTATCGACGATCTGGCCGACTCCTTGGGCGGCGTGGACGTGCTTGTCAACAACGCGGGCACCGGCGACCCGACAGGCGAGTTCCTGGAGCTCTCCTACGAGGAATGGCGGCAGGTCATAGACACCAACCTCTCGGGGGCATTCCTGTGCGCACAAAGAGCTGCCCGCAGGATGGTCGAAGCCGGAAATGGTGGCAGGATCATCAACATCACCTCCGTGCACGAGCACGTCCCGCGCACAGGCGCCTCCGCGTACTGCACGTCGAAAGGAGGACTTGGAATGCTCACCAAGGTCATGGCGATGGAGCTGGCAGAGTATGGCATCCTGGTCAACGCGGTGGCTCCGGGTGAGATCTCCACCCCCATGACCGGTGCTGAGGACGAAGATCCCACGACCATCGAGCGTCCAAACCTGCCGCTCGGACGTCCCGGACACGCACGTGAGATCGCCGCCTGGGTAGCCTTCCTCGCATCGGAGAAGGCATCCTACACAACCGGCGCCTCGTTCATCGTGGACGGCGGCCTGACGCTCATGGCGGCGGAGTTGTCGAGCTAAAGCGGTTTTGCGGAAGTCTCCGCAAAACCGCGCTATCAGCATTCAGGCATCAGCACTCTGCTTTTTGCTTTTGCGGACACCTGAAGCCTGATACCTGATGCCTCTAAAAGATCAACTCTCCTGGTCCACCTTCGAGCTCGTCGAACTCGTAGCCAAGATCCCTGGCCAGGGCCTCGTAGAAGGCCCGGTTACGGTGGGCGAAGGGTAGCCATTCGTTATAGCGCTCGTAGGCTTCTTCCGGGTCGGGGTTCTCTTCAAGGCGCGCGAGGTCGTGCATGAAGGCGTTGATACCGAGGAAGTCGGCGAGCCAGGGGTCCGTGGGTTCCTTGCCTCTTTCGAGGACGGCCTCGAAGGTCTCGTAGGGGACGGGGGCAGGGGCGTCTTCGAGATCCTCTGAGAGGAAGCGGTCGTCGAGGTAGGCCACGACGTTCTCCAGGCCGGCGATGAGGGTGGGTAGCCAGGGGGTCTGGCTGCCCGGATGGTGTGCCGGAAGACCCCACTTCAGAGCGCCCGCCATGCCGCCTATCATGCGGAAAGTGTAGGGCAGGGAGCGGTAGGCGCGGCGGCTGTGGTAGTAGTAGACGATAGGGTAGCGCCTTATCCCTTCGTAAATCTCAACGAGGCCGCGGTGGAGCTGCATCATGTGGCTCTCCAGACCCCTGTGCTGGCCGTCAGAGAAATGAGGGGTGAGGATGCTAAGGGGGTCTCTCGTGTCCTGAGCCTGGTGGTAGAGACCTGCGGAGAGGACGCCAAGTTGCTGGAAGACGCCGTAGATGCCAAGCACGTAGGTGATAGCGAGCGTCAGGATGCCGAAGCCCATGAGGGCCTCGGAGACGGTGATCACCTGGTACAGGCTGCTCGTCGGCGTGATGTCACCCAGGCCCAGAGTGGAGATGGTGATCCCGCTGAAGTACAGCGATTCCATGAAAGAAGGATCGAGACTCGGAACGGAGAGCGAGAAGTCTCCCCTCGCCATGCCGGCGTAGTAAACCAGGGCGTAGCCCCAGGAGACGAGGAGGATCCAGACGACGATCGTAACAGGCACCATGAGCGGGGCCGCCGTCGAGAGCCCCAGAGCCCTGTACCTGCGCGGCAAAGGACGCGTGACGAACCGTACCGAGTTGTACAGGCTGTTGTACAGGCGGCTGGAGAGAAATCCGAAGCCGTCGTAGTGGAGCACCGTGAAGAACACGTCCACGACCCCCACGAAGATCAAGAGCGCCCCGGCAGGTAGGAGTAGCCAATCCATAAGTGGAAAATACCAGACCGAGCGAGAACCGGCGCCTAGCCCGCCAGCACCCAGGTGTCTTTCATCTTGCCGCCGCTGGAGATGTTGACCAGCTTGCTGCCCGGTGCCGCTACCCTCGTCATGGCGCCTGGGACGACCTCCACCGTATTGGCGTCCGGGGCGAGGGTGTGGATGCGGTAGTCTGCGTAGGAGTCACGCAGGACGAAGCCGTCTTCGTCTGTCTCACAGAGGACATGGGTCGAGAATTCCATGACCTCCTGGGCCACGTATTCGACTGGGTTTTCTTCCACCATCTTGCTGAACTCCTCGATGTCTTCCCTGGACCCTTCGGGGGCTATGAGGACGCCTTTGCCACCCCATCCGCTGCGGCTCTTTATCACCAGCTCGTCGAAGTGGTCCATGACGTAGCGGCGGTCTTCCTCGACGGCGAGTGAGTAGGTCTCGACGTTGTCGAGCACCGGCTCCTCGCCTAGGTATGCCCGTATCATCTCGGGGATAAATGGATAGACGCCCTTGTCGTCCGCGATACCGAGGTTGGGGGCGAAGACGACGTGGACCAGCCCCCGCGCCTGGGATTCGATCAGACCTGGCAAGTCGTCGTAGATCCTGCCGTCCTCGATGCGCTCGTAGACGACGTCGAGCCTGCGACCGCTCTGTTTGTGGACGAGGCACCCGTCTCGGTCGAGATCGACCTCGTGCCGCTCGGCCAGAATCGCCCCAAGTTCCATGGCGAATACCTTGTGGTCGAGGTAATACTGGTCGTCGGGGCCTGTGGAGAGGATCGCCATGGTCGGGTCGGGGTCGGGTGAAGCGGCCCGCAGGACCTCGCCGAAGCGCTGCATCAGGCCGTCGAGAGGCCTCACCCCGAGCGCCGCGCAGGCTTCAGGGAGCACGTCGGCGGCCCCCGATCTCAACAGGCTCATCGGCTCCAGCCCGACCGGCATCTTGGCGTTGTCTTCGATGACCAGGTACTCCCAACCGCCGGCTCCGCCCTCGACGGCGACTATGTCGAAACCCATTTGCCGGTTCGGAACGTCGCCGAACCGCGTAAGGATAGAGGCGTCGAAGAGGGTGCTGCTCTCGACTACCTCATCGGGGACGATCTCATCCTTTCCGGCCTCCAGGCGTCTGAGCCACTCGTTGATGGCGAGCATCCGCTGCATCAGCCCTCGCTCCAGAACAGCCCAGTCCGCAGCAGGCACGACGCGGGGCACGTAGTCGGTCGGGTGGATCCCATCGTCAGGGACCATGCCCAGATCCCGCTGCTTCTCCAGCAGCCGCTCGCGCGCCCTACGGGTCCTCTTCCCCCATTCCTCAGGGCCGATCCGTTCCATCTCTTCGAGCACGGGACAGTAATGGGGAATCGGCTCCCCATCCGGGCCGAAAACCTCGTTGGGTGAAGACAGAGCGCGGTCGAACCTAATAGACGAATCAGGCATCAGCCAATTGTTTCGGGCTTCTTCATCCGAAGATCCCCGCGAGGGCGCACGGGGAGCCGAGGAGGAAGGAGAGCGAGAAGGTGATGGCGAAGAAGACGTTTTCGTCCGAGGTGTATGAGTAAAGACGTTTGTAGTGGAACATCAGCATGGCC
>DASSJP010000419.1:0-3310 GCA_035691165.1 Rubrobacter sp. | reverse complement strand
CCGTCTGGCTGGCGGCGGCGCTGGCGATTTCCGCCTTCGTCATCTGGGCCTTCTTCGAGTTGATCGACGCGGTGGTCGAGGGTGAGAGCCGCCGGTTCGACAGAGTGGTACTGCTCTGGATCCACTCTACCTTCCCCGGCTGGCTGAACGAGCCGATGCGCCTTGTCACGGCGCTCGGGTACTACTGGGTCGTGCTGCCGCTCCTCGCCGTCGTGATCTTCCTCTTCTACCGCAGAGGCTGGAAGCTCTCAGCCATACTTCTCTCCGTCTCGACCGCGGGCAGTATCCTGCTCACGACCTTTCTCAAAGCCGTCTTCGAGCGGGCACGCCCCGAGCTCTTTAATTCCGGGTATCATGCCTCCTTCTACTCCTTTCCGAGCGGACACGCCACAGTCGCCCTCGGGTTCTACGGGATGCTCACGTTCATCCTGGCTTACCGGCTGAGGGGGATAGCGCGGTGGGCTGTCGCCGTCTCCGGAGTACTCGTGGTGCTGCTGATCGGCTTTTCCAGGCTCTACCTCGGCGTCCATTACCCGACGGACGTGCTCGCAGGCTACCTCGCAGCCCTTCTGTGGCTGGTCTGCGTCGGCGCCGTGTACGCGCTGTGGCTCTCGATCCGTGGCCTCAGGGCGGCGGAGTCGCGCCGGGGCGACGGATAGTATCATCTCCTGATGGATAGCATCCTCCACCTCATCTCCCAGTACGGGTACCTGATCATCCTCTTCGGGGTGATGGCCGAGAGCACGGGCGTGCCGCTGCCTGTGGAGACGATCCTGATCTCCGCAGGCATCCTGGTCCAGCGGGGCAGCCTGGATCTCGGAGACGCGATCTTCTTCGGCATCCTCGGCGCCGTGGTGGGGGACCAGATCGGCTACTGGATAGGCCGCGAAGGTGGCCGTCCCTTCGTCCTCAGGTGGGGACGCTTCGTCTTTATCACCCCCGAACGCCTCGCCCGCGCCGAAGCGTTCTTCGCCAGGCACGGCGGGAAGGCCGTCTTCATGGCGCGCTTTTTCTCAGGCCTCAGGGTGTTCGGAGCGCTGGTCGCGGGGATGAGCCGCATGCGCTGGGGGACTTTCATCTTCTATAACGCCCTCGGTGGCGCGGTCTGGGCAACGGCTGCTGTCCTGGTCGGATACTTCCTCGGGAGCAGCCTCGGTGTGGTGGAGCGCTGGACGGGGAGGGCCTCCATACTGCTCCTCGCGCTCGCCTTAATTGCGCTGGTTCTCTATCTGACTTACCGGTGGGTGACGCGGCATCCCGAGCAGGTCAAAGGGGCGTTCGAGAGGATCGGGGGCCGGCGCGTCTACGCTTTCCTTGAGAGCCCGGCAGGACTCTGGCTCAAGCGGCGGTTCTCCCCCAACGAGGTGTACGGTTTCAGCCTCACGCTCGGCCTGATTCTCACCGGCCTCTTCGCCTGGGTCTTCGGCGGCGTCGTGCAGGACGTGGTGGCCAGTGACCCTCTTGTGAGGTTGGATCTCACGGTCCTGCGGTTCTTCCACTCGCACGGCGAGCCGTTCCTCACCGCCGGCGTGAACGTGCTGGAGACCGTCTTCTCGCCCGAGGTGCTTCTCTCGGTGGCGGCCCTCGCGGGCTTCGGGTTTCTACTCCTGGCGCGCAGGAGTGAGGACTTCGAGATGGGGCTCTCAGGAGCCGTCCTTCTGGCGACGGCCTTGGGCACTGGGGCCCTGGCGGAGCTCTTCAAGTTCCTGTTCCACAGGCCAAGGCCACCGTCCTCCCTGCAGCTCGTGCACGAGACCGGCTACGGCTTCCCCAGCTCCCACGCCGTGGCTGTGGTCGCCATAGGAGCCGCTATCTGGTACCTCTTCGGATTCCGTCCTCTCGGACGATGGGGTGGCACCTGGCGGGCAAGGGCCAGGATCGGACTCGCCGTCGTGGCTCTCGCGCTGCTTGTCGGATTGGGACGCGTGTACACGGGGGCACACTACCCGAGCGACGTGCTCGCAGGGTGGGCACTCGGCGGCGTGTGGGCTTCCGTCTGCCTGACGGCGGCCGAGGTGTTCAGGCGGCTGCGTGAAGAGAAAATCGGCGAAGATATCGGCTAGGCGTTGTACATCCGCGCCCTTAAGTGGTAGCTTCTCCACGTGCTCGAAGCGATTCTGCATCCGCTCATAACGTTCGTTACCGAGACCATCGGGAGCTACGGCGTCCCCGCGGTCTTCGTACTTATGCTGCTCGAGAGCATGGGAATCCTGATCCCCTCCGAAGCGACCTCGCCTTTCGCAGGCTACCTGGTCTCGATCGGGAAGATGGGGTTCTTCTCGGCGGTCGCCGCCGGGGTACTCGGGAACCTGGTAGGATCCTGGATCGCCTACTTCATCGGGCTCTGGGGAGGGCGCGAGATCTGGTTCCGCTACGGGAAATACGTCGGGGTGCGTGCGCACCACCTGCATCTCGCCGAGAAGTGGTTCGATAGATACGGCGAGTTCACCGTGTTTATCTCCCGCTGCCTGCCCGTGGTGCGTACTTTTATCTCGTTTCCCGCCGGCACCGCCAGGATGAACTTCGCCAAGTTCACCTTCTATACCTTGATCGGATGCATCCCGTGGGTCTTCGCGCTTACGTACTTTGGCTACGTTCTCGGCGAGAACTGGGCAACGATTGGAGACTACCTGCACTACCTTGACTACGCCGTCGCGGTGGCGCTGGTGGCAGGTGCAATCTACCTGTTCTGGCTCTGGAGGAAGTCCCGCTCTTCGTCATAAAGCATTTCAGCTTGTCAGCAAGGGTGGATGTAGCGGCTACTCACTGCAATAGCATGCTCCCATTGCGGAGGTTCTTCCCGGCAGGAGCGGTGCTGTTCGACGGGAAGCCGCCTGGCGAAGCCGGGCGGCGTGCTGACCAGCGTGATTTGCGTAGGGCGATTCGCGAATCGCCCTACGCAAATCACTGTAGAATAGCGCGGTGGATTATCTGGAGTTCCTGTTCCTGGGTGTGATCGGGGTCATCGGGGGGATGCTCTCGGGGCTCGTCGGGGTTGGCGGCGGAATAGTCTTCGTACCGGGTCTTCTGTACGCGGGTGGATGGCGCATCCAGGAAGCCGTCGCGGCGAGCCTGGTGATCATCATCTTCAGCTCCCTCTCGGGCACGATCCGCAACGCCAGGAGCGCCGACCCCGTAAACTGGCGCGTGGCGGGCCTCCTCTCCCTCGCCGTCGCCCCTTCGTCCCTGATCGGGGTGCTCATAAGCCGGGTCTCCCCCGAGATAGTCGTGAAGGTGGCCTTCGCCACGCTCCTGATAGCCCTCGCCTACCCGACGGCCCGCGGCGGGGGCGAGTACGACCCTGACCGCA
>DASSJP010000418.1:0-3358 GCA_035691165.1 Rubrobacter sp. | reverse complement strand
GGGACGCTCTCTAATTCGAAGATCCGGTTTCGTGCGCGAAGATCGCGCTCTTCCTACCCCGTGGACGGAATGGTGTACCTCATTGGGGGCTCTCGGCGAGGTTCACCTGCAGGTTGGACTTCTCGCCGTTCCTGAGGATCTTCAGGTCTACCGTATCGCCTGGCTGGTAGTTTCGCAGCGCCGAGACGAGGTCGCCCGAGCTACGGATCTCTTCCGAGCCAGCGGCGGTTACGATGTCGCCGCGCCGTACTCCGGCGTCGTCGGCGGGAGAGCCCGGCTCGACCCTCTCGACCAGCGCCCCTGAATCTACGGGGCTCCCGAATCTTTTCGCGGTCTCGGTGGTGAGGTCCGAGAGGTAGACGCCGAGGTAGGGGTGGACGGCCTCGCCGTTCTTGATCAGCTGGTCAGCCACGGAGACCGCCGTGTCCGAAGGAATGGCGAACCCGATGTTCTCGGCCCCGGTCTGGCCCGGTGGCAGGTAGGCGACGTTGATGCCGATGACCTGGCCTTCACGGTTCGCCAGGGCGCCGCCCGAGTTGCCGGGGGAGATGGCCGCGTCCGTCTGGATCAGATCAACCAGCGAATTGTCCTGCCTCCCGCCTGTGTACTCGGCAGGGACCTCGCGTCCTATGCCGCTGATGATGCCTGATGTAACGGTGGACTCGAAGCCGGAAGGGCTGCCTGCGGCGACCGCCATCTGGCCGACTATGGGATCTCCGTTCGCGAAGCTCGCGGCAGGCAGGTTATCGCGGTCCACTTTGACGACGGCGATATCCGTCGTCGGGTCGGTGCCGACGACCTGTCCGCGCTCCGTGGTGCCATCAGCGAAGGCGACCTCCACATCGCGCGAGCCCTCGACGACGTGGTTGTTGGTGATGATGTAGCCGTCGGAGCGGTAGATCACACCGCTCCCGATACCCTCCTGCCTCTGCGTCCCGAGAGGAGTCTGCTGAACTCCGGAGACGTTGATCTGTACTACCGAAGGACTGAGTACGGAGGCTACCTTGGCAACGGGTTCGTCGGCCGGGATGTCCGCCGGTGCCGACTTGACGGGATCGGCGGTCTGAGTCCGCCCCGTGCCTGGGTCGAGGTAGATGACACCTAGCACGAACGCCAGCATCGCCAGAACCGTTAGCGGCACAAGGAAGGAGCGCTGTAAGGTGTATCTCATCATATTATTACCTCTCCGAGACCATTGCCTCGTGTCCCCGGTTCCAGAAGGGCCCTGAGAAGTTGTTCAGCCCTGCGCTGCGCCCTCCTGACCGCTTTCTCGGAGATGCCGAGCCTCGCCGAGAGCTCCCGCACGGTCGCTTTCGTGCCCCTGTCCAGACCGTAGCGGCGCACCAGTACGAGGCGTTCGCGTTCGGGCAGCCGACGCATGGCCTCCTGAAACCGGGGGCTCTCCCCGAGGTCCTGGTCGTGAGACTCTTGTTCCTCCACGAGGTCCCCTAGCCTGCGGTCGCCCGCATCGGGTCCGAAGGGCTGGTCGAGGCTAGAGATCTCGGGTACTGATTCCAGTACGGCGTTGACCTTCTCTACTTCCCATCCGAGCCGGCGTGAGATCTCCGTCCCTGTCGGTTCGCGGTGGAGCTCCGCCACCAACTCGCCCTGTGCTTTGCGGATCTTGCGAAGCTTCTCGTTCATGTGGGCTGGGAGCCGGATCTCGCGCCCCTTGTCCCCTAAAGCCCGCTGGATCGACTGGCGGATCCACCACGTCGCGTACGTGGAGAAGCGGTTGCCTTTCTCGGGATCGAACTTGTCTACCGCCTTCATCAGGCCGATGTTCCCTTCCTGGATGAGGTCCTCGAAAGGGAGACCCTGTCCGCGATACTTCTTGGCCACCGAGACGGTCAGCCGCAGGTTCTTTTCGACGAGCCGCCCGCGGGCCTCGCGGTCGCCGGTCCTGGCCCTGCGGCCCAGCTCCACTTCCTCACTGTGGCTCAGGAGTTCACCCTTGCCGATTCGCGCCATGTAGGCCACAAGGAGCCTCGGAGCTTCCGTCTCCCTGTATTTACTCGGGTAAGTCCCCAAAACTCCTCCTTCTGCTGTTTGATCTCCGCCCATAGCCTGGACTGCGAACATGTGAAGAGTCTTTGCGGCCCATGAGGGTTTTCACAGGAAAGGCCGTACACAGGACACAGTCGCCGCAGACCGGCGATAATGAGAGGTGATGCGGATACTGGTCGTAGAAGACGAAGAGAGGCTGGCGCGCCTGATCTCACGGGTCCTCACCGAGGAGGGCTACGCCGTCGAGACAGAGGCCAACGGCCGCCAGGCGCTCGTGCGAGCTCTGGCAGGCGAACACGACCTCCTGATCGTCGACTGGATGCTCCCCGACCTGAGCGGGGTCCAGCTGGTGAAGAGGCTCAGGGCCGCCGAGGTCGGTACGCCGGCGATCATGCTGACCGCCCGCGACCAGATCGAAGACCGCGTGGAGGGCCTTGACGCGGGTGCCGACGACTATCTCCCCAAGCCCTTCGCCTTTCCCGAACTGCTCGCCCGCGTGCGGGCGCTCACCCGGCGGCCTCGCGACGAAGGGAAAGACGGCGCGGTCCTCAGGGCCGGCGACGTCACGCTCGACCCTGTGCGCCACGTGGTCCGCCACGGGGGAGAGGCCGTGGACCTGACTGCCAAGGAGTTCGCGCTGCTCGCCACACTGCTCCAGCGTCCGGGGCAGGTCTTCACCCGCTCGGTCCTGCTCGACACCGTATGGGGCGCCTCGCCCGAGGTCTACGCCAACGTCGTTGACCTCTACGTCTCCTACCTGCGTAAAAAGCTCGACCGCGACGGTCACGCCTCGCACATCCGAACTGTACGCGGTGTCGGCTACACCTTCGAGCCACAGCCAGGACCGCGCTGATGTTCGATCATATTCGCCAGCGCCTGACGATGGGTTACGTTGGCATACTGGCGCTCATCTTGCTGATCTTCGGGGTCGTGGTGGTAATAAGTTTCCAGAGGCAGGTGAGCTTTCAGCAGGACAAGTTACTGGATCAGAAGGTAAAAAGCCTCGTAAACGGGTCTCTGTCCAGCACGGATAAAACCGCCATACTCGAAGATCCTAACAGCTACGGCTGGATCATCTTTACCGCCGATGGGAACACGCTCGACCAGAACGCGAGCGCTGCTTCCCTCGGGCTACCTTCAGACCGGCTGGCCCAGGAATCTCTGCACGAAGGGGAGATGGTCTCAGCGACGATCAAAGGCCCGGAGGGCAGGGTGCGGGTGGCGAGTTCGCCCGCCGTGCAGTCGGGGAGGCTGGTCATCTTGCAGGTCGCGAGGTCGCCTGCCGTAGTCCGGGGGATAGTAGACCGTCTGATCTTCGTGCTGGTTCTCACCGGCCTTGGGGCGCTGGTGC
>DASSJP010000417.1:0-18829 GCA_035691165.1 Rubrobacter sp. | reverse complement strand
GATCAGGTTGACCGTTATGTCATCGATTGAGAACGACACGACCGCGGACTTGATCGTGATGCCGCGTTGCCGTTCGAGTGCTAGAGAATCAGTCTGGGTACTGCCGTCATCGACTCTGCCGATCTCGTCGATGACACCGGCGGCGTAGAGCAGCCGCTCGGTCAGGGTCGTCTTACCGGCGTCTACATGCGCCAATATCCCAAGGTTCAAAGTTCTCATAGAGCGTCATGTCCTCTACGTAGGTGTTAACTCCCTTCTGGATAGACATGAACGCCTGGCGCATCTTCCTCTCCCTGGTCGATCGGCTGTTGTGAGAAGTGTAGCAGAATGCGACCCGCACAAGAAAGGCAATTCGTCGGGCGCGGCATCGCCGCCAGCCACAACAATTAAGTCCCGGTCAATTAGTGACCGTACCACTCCAGCAAGACAGGGTGACGGGACCAGGTTCGGATCGAGCGCTCGTATCCCCACGGTAAAACTATGTCTTCCAACTCGTCGAGACCGAATATCCCCACATCCGAGTGTTCTTCAGAGTGCGAGAGCCCACGCGGGTCCTCAGCGAAGCAACCATAAGTCAAAATGAGCACGCTGGCTCCCGGAAGTACTTCGTACACGAACGCGTCAATCAGGGGACCTACCTCTGCTTCGAGTCCCAGCTCCTCCCGGATCTCCCTGACCACGCATTCCTCGGGACCCTCGCTTATCTCCAGCTTACCGCCAGGCAACTCCCACTCCCTGCGCTCGTTCTCGAGCAATACGACGCGCCCCTCATCCAACAATACGCCTTTGACCGAGACAGGGAAAAGGTTTCCGCCCTCAGGAGCCTGGTCGCCCAAGTCAGACAACCTCCACCCCGCAACTGACCGGCTCGTAGACGCCGATAGAATGAGCCTCGATCCTATCTCTCGCGTTCCTGGCGGCCTCTTCGTCTCCGAAAATACCGTAGACGGCGGTCCCGCTCCCGCTCATCGAAGTCCCGAGCGCCCCGGATTCCGTCAGTGATTGCTCCAGATCCGTCACCTCGGGGACGAGACCCGCGGTTACGCAGGCCAGGTCGTTGCCAATCGCCGCGGCGAGCGCTGCGAGGTTTCCTGAACATAGTGCCGAGATGACAGGATCGACGGATCGTACACTCTCCGTTTTCGCCTCGTCGAAGAGGCGGTAGACCATGCTCGTGTCCGCGCTCGGAAGAGGCTTGGCAACGACGAGACGATGGGCCGGCGGCGCCGGAAGCGGCGTGAGGACGACCCCGACACCTCTCCCGAGCGCCGTCCCTCCCGAGATGCAGAACGGCACGTCGGCCCCGATGTCTGCCCCGATCTCACGCAACTCCTCGACCCGTAACCCGAGACCGAAGAGATCGTTCAGCCCGACCAGGACCGCGGCTGCGTCGGCCGATCCTCCTCCCAGTCCGGCCCCCGTGGGGATCATCTTGCGCAACGTCACCCTCACAGGAAGCTCGTCGTTGGCCAATCCCCTCAGCGACTTCCAGGCCAGGTAGACAGTGTTCCGCTCGGGGGGTCCGATCTCAGCCTCCTCCGGCTCGGAGGAGAGCTCGAAGCCGCCGTCGGTTCGCTCCAACTCCACCTCGTCGGCGAGGGAGATGCTCTGCATGACGGTGCGGATCTCGTGGTAGCCGTCACCGCGAAGCCCGAGGACGTCCAGGGCGTAGTTGACTTTCGCGAACGCCTTGAGCCGGACCTCCCGCATCACAGCGCCCAGGAGAGCGCCCCGTACAGCGCCACGAAGTCTTCCGGCGCCAACTCCTCCGCCCTGGCGTCAGGCCCGTATCCAAGTGATTGCAGGACCAGTGGAGCCTCCCTGCGCACAGGCTCGGGCAGGTTGTTGACGAGTCGTTTGCGCCGGCTCCTGAACGCACCGAGCACGAGGCGCTTTATCCTTTCGTAGTCATCCGGCTTACACTTTCGCTCCATCTCCACGACCGCCGAGTGTACCCTTGGCGGCGGGTCGAACACCGTCGGGGGGACTTTGTGTGAGATTCTCACCCCTGCGAGCAGTTGCGCCAGCACGGCGTAGGCCGAGTAATCCTTGGTCCCGCGCCCCGCCGCCATCCTGCGCGCCACCTCGAGCTGCACCATGAACCGCAACGTCCCGAGACTATCTACCTCCTCGAGCAACCTCAGGACAAGCGGTGAGGCGATGTTGTAAGGCAGATTGGCGACGAGCCGGTTCGGCGCGGGGTCGAGGACGGAATAATCGAAGCGGAGCGCGTCTCCCTCGTGGACCAGGACGTTGTCCCTGCCTCCAACAGCCTCACGCAGGCTCGGGAGCAAGTCAGGATCCAGCTCCACAGCGTGTACCATGCGGGCCCTCTCCGCGAGGAAAGCCGTGAGGAACCCACGTCCCGGGCCGACCTCGAGGACCACGTCGTCTTTCGTCACGCCCGAAGCGACTATTCTGGCGGTGTTCGGGTCCTTCAGGAAGTGCTGTCCGAGACGTTTCTTCGGAGGACCCTGCTCGGACACCGAAGCTCAGACCTCCAGCGGCAGGCCGAAGAGGTTACGGGCGTTGCGGGTGGTGAGCGTAGCCAGCTCCTCGTCCTCTATCCCGAGCCTTTCGGCGACGAAGCTGGCCGTGTGGACGATGTTCTTGGGCACGTTCTTCCTGCCGCGCAAGGGCTGGGGGCTCAGGTAAGGAGCGTCCGTCTCGACGAGGACGCGCTCCTCATCTATGAGGCGGAGCACCCTGGCCGTCTCGCTGTTCGGGTATGTGACGTTGCCCGCGAGGCCGACGTAGTAGCCACGCTCCCTCGCCTCCCTCACCTCGCGGTCGCCCCCCTCGAAGCAGTGGAGGACTATCGGGACCCTGGCGCTCCCGAGGGCGGCCATCGTGTCTGCGAAGGCCTGGCGGGAGTGAATCACCAGCGGCAGCCGCGTATCGTTGGCGAGTGAGATCACATCCTCGAACAGCGCCCGCTGCACTTCTCCTGACCACTCCGACCTGTAATAGTCGAGCCCGACCTCACCGAGGGCCACTATCCCCGGCGACTCCGAGAGCTCGGCCAGCGCCTCGAGGTCGGCCGCCGTGTACGTTCCCGCATTGTGTGGATGGATCCCCGCCGTCGAGTAGACGTTCGGCAACACCGCCGCCAGCTCGGCCCCGCGCCGCGAGTCCTCGACATCGGTCCCGACGTTGACCACGGCCCCGACCCCAGCCTCCGCGGCGTCCCTCACCGCTTCCTCCGGCGAGACCTCCAGCCGCAAAAGGTGCGTGTGCGAGTCAACGAGCATGGCGCCCCTCTCCCCAGAGTCATCAGCGAGGGGCATTATACAGAGCCCCAATGCCAGCGGCCCGGCGAAGTGCGGTCCCTGGTCGCACTACTTCTTCGTCAAGAGCCCCTGGCGATAGGGCTCCCTGAAGGCGTTGCCAAACTTCGCGCGCTCAGGTACGCCAGGATCCGGAACTCGCGGCGGTGCTTGCTGCGACGCGTCAGCAAAAGACGGTGAGCGAGAAGGAGCTGTTCGCCAGGGTTCCTGAACTGTTGAACGTGCTCACCGCCACACCATTCGCATTGGTTGAGAGGGGACGTACCCCGATCTCACCTGCGGGCCCATCTCCCCCTCTACCAGCATTCTCGCTGGCGATCGTCGCAATGTAAACGCAAGGCCTCACGTCCCGATCAAATAGTACTTCGTAGCCTCCTGCAGAAGGACTTGCTGTTTTGAACTGGGCCGTCACGCCGTTTCCTCGCACCAGGCTGCCGTCTGAGCCCTTGATGAGCGCATGAAGCCTCGTGGCAAATTGCCCCTCGTCCTTGCCGTCTAGCTGGTCTGCGTTGAGGTTAGCCACCCTGGCGCTGGAGTTGACGGTCATGGGCGGTTCCCCATTCTGCACTACGAGGTCCACGGCAGTGTCGTTGGTGGCGGCGTTGTTGTTGGTTAGCCTGAGCATCGGGCCGTCCACGCCCGCGACACCTCCCAGGCGGGTTATGGCGGTGGCCACGTTGTTCCGGCCCAGCCGCCAGGCACCTCCGTTGGCCGCAAGCGCCATGGTTGCGACTCCCAACACCACGGCAATTATCACAGAGAGACCAACTAGGAAAACGGTGGCCTTCCCCACCCACATGACCTTGCCGATCGCGCTCCTCAGCATGCTCCACTCACTCTCCTTCGTGCTCAGCCGTTAAAGAGCGGGACCAGAGCATAGATACTCCGCCCACGTATACGTAACAAACGTATCTTAAATCAGAGGCGGGAGTGAGTACATCACTCATTTGTGTGACTTTCCAAATTGCCTTGGCCAGGCATTGACGAGGCCGGAGGACCCCGGCTGGTTAGGTGATGCTACTCAAGATCCCCAGGCGCTACCTGGCAGGACATTCGTGCAAGTCTTCTAGGCCCGGACGAGCCGGTTGTAGATCTCGGCCCGCCTCCAGCCCGACTCCCTGGCGGCTCGCGCGGCGGCCCTCGAAGGACTCTCTCCTTCCGCGACGTATTCTCGCGCCAGCCGCACAGCCTCCTCGATGCTCTCTTGCGCCTTCCCCGTTCCGCCCCGGATTACGAGCACTATCTCGCCTTTCACCCCCTCCGAGAAGTGCCGCGCGGCCTCCTCGGCTGTCCCCCTGAAGACCTCCTGGTAGAGCTTCGTGAGCTCCCTGCACACAGCGACCGGAGCATCGACAGGAAGGTCCCCCAGCGTCTTCACCAACCTGTGAGGGGACTCGAAGATCACAAAGGTAGACGACTCGGTGGCGATACGCCCGAGCAACTCCGTACGCTCTCGTCCTTTGCGTGGCGGGAAGCCGGTGAAGACGACAGTGTCGGCGGGCAACCCTGAGGCCACGAGGGCTGTGGTGAGGGCCGAGGGTCCTGGGAGGGCTTCTATCCCGACGCCGGCCCCGATGCAGGCGCGCACGAGCCGGTATCCAGGGTCGGAGACGAGCGGGGTGCCGGCGTCGGTGACGAGGGCTATCCGCTCGGTCTTCGCCCTTTCGGCCAGTTCGGGGGCCAGGCGCTCCTCGTTATGTTCGTGGTAGGCGACAAGGTCCTTCTTAATCTCGTAGTGGGCGAGCAGGCGTCCGGTGCGACGGGTGTCCTCGCAGGCCACCAGGTCGGACTCGCGCAGGTGCCTGAGGGCGCGGAGGGTGATGTCCTCCATGTTGCCTATTGGGGTTGGGATC
Organism: Rubrobacter sp.; assembly: GCA_035691165.1. Lineage (GTDB taxonomy): Bacteria > Actinomycetota > Rubrobacteria > Rubrobacterales > Rubrobacteraceae > Rubrobacter_D. Next base: position 13,689 of record DASSJP010000417.1, on the reverse strand, counting down.
ACCGTGAGGGGCATCAGCCGCCAAGCACGTACTCCCCGGAGGATGCGTCCCTGGAGAGGGCCGCGGCGCCGAGGACGCCTGACTTGGAACCGAGGGTAGCCACCTTCACCTCTGCGAGGTCGCTAGAAGGGGGCCTGGCGCGGAGTTCCACCTCCCTGCGGGCTGATTCAAGGACGAGCTCTCCCGCCTCCATGACGCCTCCACCGACGGCGACCACCTCGGGATTGAAGATGTTTATGAACCCGGCGAGGCCAACGCCGAGCCAGGTACCGGTCTCCTTCAGCACCGAGAGCGCCACATCGTCTCCTTCGCGGGCGAGCTCGGTCACGTCCTCACCGAGAATCTGGCGTCTGATCGCGAGGCGTCCCAGGGCCGAGTCGGGGTGCTCGACCGCAAGCTCGCGGGCGCGGCGTCCTATGGCCGTGCCCGAGGCGAGGGCCTCCAGGCAGCCGTGGTTGCCGCAGGCGCAGCGGGGTCCTGTGGCGTGGACCGTTACGTGGCCCAGCTCGCCGCCGGAGCCCTGCGCACCTCGCATCAGGATTCCGTGCGTGATAACGCCGCCTCCGATCCCGGTTCCCAGCGTGATGAACACAAGGTGTTCGGCCTCGCTGCCAGCGCCGAACCGGAACTCCCCCCACGCAGCAGCGTTGCCGTCGTTCTCTATCGTGAGGGGCAACCCGATCTTCGGTTCCAACGCATCCTTCAAGGGGATGCCCTCGACGCAGCGCAGGTTCGGGGAGAAGACTACCTTGTTCTCCTGGGCCAGGATCAGACCTGGAACGGCGAGGCACACGCCGCCGACCTCGGAGCCGTCCGCGACCTCGGAGACGGCACGGGCGATGGTCTCGACCAGCTTCTCCGGCGAGTTCGGCGAAGGGTACCTTACCTCGTCAACGATCCTACCCTCCGGGGTGACGAGCCCTGCGGCGATCTTGGTTCCCCCAACGTCCACGCCGACAGCATTCACGAGCCTGATCGCCTCCAGTCAACTATCTCCAGCTCTGCTTGCCCCGAGTACCTGCTACGGCATACCGTGTAAGCCGCATCGAAGGGCCCGATGGGCAACCCGTCAGGATCTCCTGCCATCTTCGCCTTGATCCCGCCGAGATCAATGAGGTTCATACCCTCCCAGATCTTGCGCGAACCAGCGATCCTGAGTCCCTCCGTCACGAAGATGGGACGGTAGTTCCCGCTGCCGAACGGGGCGAGCATCTCGTGCCAGTCGAGCAGGCCGTTGGAGACGCTCTGAAGCGGTATCTCGGCGTCTATCTCTATGGCGGGAACGAAGACCTCAGGGTTCTCGGCGCCCTGTTTCCGGACGGCCTCGTTGACGCCGGCGACGAAGGCGTCGAGGTTGCCGGGGTTGACGGAGAGGCCCGCCGCCTTGCGGTGGCCGCCCCACTCCCCCATCAGGTGACGGACGGAGTAAAGGGCGCCGTAGAGGTCAACGTCGGTCTCGCCAGCGCGGGCAGACCCGCCGTAGGAATCGTCCACCCTGCGGGTCAGTATCGCCGCCGGCCTTCCCGTGGCGCCGGCGACGCGGCCGGCGATCAGGCCAGCGAGTCCCCCCGTCTCCTCCGTAACCACGACCTTGAAGTCCTGCTCGGGGTCCACCTCCGCCATGGCCCGCTCGACGGCGAACTTGGTCCGCCGCTGCCGCTCGGAGTTGAGCTGGTTGAGGAGAGAGGCGATCCGCAATGCCTCCCTACGGTCATCGGTGAGCAGAAGATCCAGGGCAGGACGAGGGTTCTTTATCCTGCCGATGGAGTTTATGCGCGGGCCCAGCTTCCACCCCAGGTCATCTTCGTCCAGCTCCCCCCTCACCCCTGCTACCTTGACGAGCGCCTCGATGCCGGGACGGGCCCCGCCGGCCACAAGTCCCCTGTTTATGTGCTTGAGCCCCATTCGGGCGAGCGCCCTGTTATCCCCGACGAGCGGCGCTATGTCAACGACGGTTCCGACGGAGACGAGGTCGAGCAGCCGCCCCAGGCGCTTCCTGCCCTCGGTGTCGCCGAGCTCGCGGGCGACGGCCCACGCGAACTTCCAGGCCACCCCCACGCCGGCCAGGGGATCATCAGGATCCCAGAGCTTAGGGTCGAGTACCGCGACCGCCGTATCCGGCGGGTCTTCCGGCGGGATGTGGTGGTCGGTCACGATGACCTCCATCCCGAGTGAGTTCGCCAGCGCCACCTCGCTCCTGTTGGAGATACCGCAGTCGGCGGTGACGAGGAGATTCACACCCTCGGCGAAGAGGTCGCGCACGTACGGTTCGAGGAGCCCGTACCCCGTCTGGCGGGTCGGCAGGCCCACTGTGACGTTGTCCGTGTACTCGGAGAGCGCGAGGAAGAGGACGGCGGCAGATGTAATGCCGTCAGTATCGTAGTCGCCGAAGACCCCGATCCTCTCCCCATTCTTGATGGCCTTCGCGACCCTCCTGGCGGCGACGCCCCACGGGTCCTCGTCCGGCGTCCCGATGGCGGCCAGCGACGGGGAGAGGAAGTCCGCCGCCGTATCGGGCGCGACGCCGCGGTTCACAAGCACGCGGGCGCACAGGGGATCCACCTCCCTCGCAAGCTCCGATACCACATCCGCATCCGGCTCAAGGAGCCGCCATCGCGCCACTAAAGTCCTCCTTCCCAGGAAAACCCCAAACAGCAGTATCGTCATTATACAAATCGAACATTAATCCTCTGCAGGCACGATGCTGACGGCTGGTACCTCTAAACCAGCGGGCTGAGGCTCGCGAGGGTGCGCTCGATGACCTTCGCATGGAGTGGACGGCGTTCCCATTCTTCCAGGGTCAGTTCCTCGGCGTTGGACCTGTCCGTCTCGAACATCCTCTCCATCTGGGTGGCCAGGCTGTGGCTGTAGACCTCGATGTTCAGCTCGTAATTGCCGAGGAGGCTGTAGCGGTCTATGTTCGCGCTGCCGATCGTGGACCACAGGCCGTCGATGGTGGCCGTCTTGGAGTGGATCATGATGTGCTCGTACAGGAAGATCCTGACTCCGGCCGCGAGGAGGTCGTAGAAGTGGCGCCGCGCGAGCCAGTCCGCTGTGACGTGGTTGGACTGCTCGGGGACGAGCAACTGTACATCCACGCCGCGCTTCGTCGCGTCGATCAGGTGCGTTTTCAAAGCCCTGTCGGGGACGAAGTAGGCGTGGGTGAGGTAGACGTGGGAGTTGGCGCGATCTAGCGCCTCGAGGTACATCTCCCTTATGGGGAAGATCCTCATGTACGGGTCGTTGCGACGGACCCTGACGGCAGGGTTCCAGTCACGCTCCCTGTCCGGGATAATCTCGGGAAGCTCGCCCGTGCGGTGGGTGTTCCAGAAGTCAACGAAGGCGTTGTCCACCTCCCTGGCCGCGTCCCCGCGCACCCTGACGTGCGTGTCGCGCCATCCTGCGGCGTACAGGGAGCCGATATTGTAGCCGCCGAGGAAGGCGACCCTGCCGTCCACGCTCATCGTGTGACGGTGGAACCTGAAGACGTTCCTCGGGTTCAGAACCCTCGCCGGCCCGGACAGAGGGCGGAAGTCCATGTGGTGGATCTCTTTGGGGAACCTCTTGAAAGAGGGCGGCACGAACACGTTGGCGAGCCCGTCGAAGACCACGTAGACCCGTACGCCTTCGCGGGCCTTGCGGGCCAGCGCGTCCACGAAGCGGCGCCCGACCTCGTCACCCTTCCAGATAAAAGTACCCACGAAGATGTCTCTCTCGGCGCTCTCGATCTCCCCGAGCATGGCCTCGTAGAGGCTGACTCCGTAAGCGTAGATTTTCAGCCGGTCCTCACCTGACTCCAGCTCAATCTCGGGCTGGTCTTCCCAGGGGAATCCTTCCCGCGGCCCCTGGCGGCGTTTGCGGAACTCGGCCATCGCGACGAGAACACCCACGATCACCGCCTGCACCGCCGTCAACGCGAGGAAGGCCCTCAGTCCCAGCCAGCGCGCCGTCGAGAGGCCGGAGCGTGCCCCGGAGAAAACACGCCGCAAAGGAGAGAACATACGATCGATTATATAGAGCACTTCACGGAAAGGCCGGAGCTACCTGGCCTGAAACCTCTGTGCTACTTGCGGCGCAGGCGGGAGACGAAGGCCTTCGCCTCTTGCGTGGCGCGGTTCCTGATCTGCTCCATCTCCTCCTCGCCTACTTTCTGCCCACCGCGCTCGAAGTACAGTATGGTGGTCCTGCCCATCGCCACGGTGCCCGCGTATCCTATAACCGCTGCGGCTGCCCATCCTCCAACAGGCACGAGCTTCACGGCCTGGCGGCTGATGGCCCTCAGGCCGAAACCGGCGGCGAGCACCCCGAGAAGTTCCTTCGCCCTTTCCATGGACAGCTCCTCCCCGTAGGCGGCCGCGATGTTGAGAACCATCCGCGCCTGGTTGGCCGTCATCACAGGCATGTCGGCGCCGGGGATGGGGAGCAACCCGACCACGGCGTTCTGGCGGGCGTTGTGGCGCACGATCTCCTCACACACAGCCCGCCTGAGCGGTGGATACCCCTTCGCGAGCGCGACCAGATAATCCTCGTCCATCGCCTGCACGATTCGGGGGGCAAGCTCCTCGAGCATGGCCTTCCCGCCCGCCGAAGGGAGAGGGATCTCACCGGGATCATCGACGGCCTTACCCGAGATCGTAGCCCCTTTCTCCGAGACGGAGAGGATCACCTCTGCCCCACGCAAGCCTCTCTGCGCGCCGAAAAGTGCGGCCACCTCGTCGGCCTTCGGCGAGTCGCCCGTTACGGCGAGCGTCGCCTGCTCCCTCGCGGCGTTGCGGGTCTCGCGGAACACCTTGTACAGATTTCTCAGTCCCATCACGGCATATCCTCCTCATGTTTGCGGCCACATCCGTCCGCGCCGCGCGGTCAAATTGATTATTGTCCCTTTTAAGATATATTACGTGAAGGCTACAGGAGGGTTTCAACCTGAAGTTCCCGGAGTAAATTTGCAGCCCCAACGCGACCTGCGGGACATAGAGGAGATACAGGAGCTCTTCGAGGCCGGTCAGGAGACCGGCACGCTGGAGTCGAGCGAAGTACTCGACCTCCTGCAAGAGGTGGATCTCTCGACCGACGAGATCCAACAGGTTTACGGACTTCTGCGCGAGCACGGCGTCGAGGTGGTCGATGCCGGCTTCCTCGCCGAGACGATGGGCGAGGACGAGGACACCCAGCTCGTCAAAGAGGTCCTAGAAGGCGACCTGAAGAGCCGCTATACGGGCGACGCCGTCCAGATGTACCTCGACGAGATCGGCAAGACTCCCCTCCTCACCAAGGCCCAGGAGACTTATCTCGCTCGGCGCATCGAACGCGGCGACCGGCGCGCGAAGGCACACCTCACCAAGGCGAACTTGAGGCTCGTCGTCTCCATCGCCAAGAAGTACGCGGGAAGAGGCGTCTCGCTGCTCGACCTCATCCAGGAGGGCAACATCGGCCTGATGCGGGCCGTCGAGAAGTTCGACCACCGCAAGGGCTTCAAGTTCTCGACGTATGCGACTTGGTGGATCAGACAGGCGGTTACCAGGGCTATAGCAGACAAGGGACGTACGATCCGGGTCCCCGTCCACATGGTCGAGAAGATCAACAAGTACTACAGGGTCCAGCGCGGCCTCGGCGCCCAGCTAAACCGCGACCCCACGGACGAAGAGGTCGCCTCCATCATGGAGGTGGACGCCGAGGAGATTGTACGCATCAGGCGGGTCTCCAGGCGTTCGATCTCCCTGGAAACCCCCGTCGGGGAGGACCACTCCTCCGAGCTCGGGGACTTTATCGCGGACGAGGAGTCTGAATCCCCCCACGACCTCGCCAAGTCCTCCCTCCTGAAGGCCCGTATGCGCGAGGCCCTCGGCAGCCTGCCCGAACGCGAGCGCATGGTGCTCGAATACCGCTTCGGCCTCACAGGCGGCCAGCCCAAGACCCTCGAAGAAGTCGGGGAGCGCTTCGACGTCACCCGCGAGCGTATCCGCCAGATACAACTGACGGCCCTCGCCAAGATAAAGAGCAGCCCCCATGCCGCAGGGCTGCGCGATCTACTAGAATAAGCAAGTCAGCATTTCAGCACGCCGCCTTTGGCGGCTTGTCAGCACGCTAAGCCCTTAGGGCTTCGCTCGTCAGCATGTGTGTGGACAGAGTGAGCGCCATTCGAAAGAGTAGCCCATGTAAGATGAGTTTCGCTCTGTGAGCGGCTCCATACAAGGAAAAGCTGAAGCGTGCTGATCAGCTATTTACTCTCTTCCCGAGTGCCGGCCTACTCTTGAATTCTCGTCTCCCTCATCGTTCGGATTGCGGCGCGCGGCCTCGCCGAGTACGCGGATCAGTATGGGAATGGCGACGATCGCGACGATCACGAGAACGAGCAGCGAAACTATGGCTATGGACAAGAGTTCTTCCTCTCCGCGAAAGCATTGGGGCCGCCGGGCTACTCTCCCGACGCCCCAATACTGACCTACAAGTGGCTCTCCGTATTCAGCGACTGGGCCTTTGGCCCGCCCAGTTCCCCGCGCTCGACGATCCTGGCAAAGTTCTCAAGGTCCTCCCTGAGGATCCGCTCTGGATTCGAGAGTGCGTTTGCGATGACCTCTCCGACGGCCCCGCCCGGCGGGTCGGCGTAGTTCATCGTGACTTCCACCTGCGTTCGGCCTGGGGAGACTTCCTCGAAGCGGACCTCGCCGCTCGTCATCACGTCGCCGTCTACCGTGTTCCAACCTATCCCGCGGTTGGGGTTCAACTCCGTCGTCTTGGCGTCGAACTCGACGCTCTTGCCAAGTGGACCCTTGACCCGCCAGTGGCTGGTGTCCTGGGCCGTCAACCTGACCTCTTCGACGTTGGACATGAAACTCGAGAAGTTCTGGAAGTTGGACCAGTAACGGAAGATGTCCTCAACCGGAGCTTCTACCTCTATGCTCTCACGTACTCGCTGTGCCATCGGCATCCTTTCTTCGAGCTGGTGGATTCATCTTGCCCTTGAGGATGCCCCGTTCAAACCCCTTTTTGTGTGAACCTTGCTACTGATCCGCGAGCTTTTCGTAGGCCGCCCTAAGCTGGGCGTCCTTCTTCAGGACCTCCTCATGGGAGAGGTCGCGGACGTCGTCGGGGGTGAGCGGTTCGGTTCCCTCTTCGAGAGGCACTTTCACGTCTGGTGAGATCCCTGTGTCGCGGATAAAGTCCCCGTCAGGGGTCAACCACTCGGCGACGCCGAGCAGGATGGAGGAGCCGTCTCTGAGGACGAACTCGGAGAGCACGGTGCCAGTGCCGAAGGTGGTCTCCCCGATCACGGTCGCCCTGTCGTTGTCCCTCAGGGCTCCAGCCAGTATCTCCGAGCTCGAGGCTGAGCCCTCGTTCACCAGAACCGCGAGCGGCGCGTCCGTCGATTCCGGGTCGCCCTGGACTTTGATCTCTTCACGCTCGCCTGAGGCGTCCTTGCGTATGTACACGACGCTTCCAGGATCGAGAAAGTACCCGGCGATCTCCTCTGCCTGGTCCAACCTGCCGCCTGGATTGTCCCTGAGGTCGAGGACAAAGCGCCCGGCACCGGCAGCCCTCGCCTCCTCGAAAGCCTTCCTGACCTCCTCCGCGCTGTTGTCCGAGAACGATGAGAGACGCACGAGGGCCACGTGTGTGTCAGGGATCATGGCCCACGAGACAGCAGGCGAGTTTATCTCGGCGCGCTTGATGTCATAGTTCCGCTCTTTGCCATCGTGCTTGACGGTCAGATCGACCCTGGTCCCCTCCGGTCCTTTGACCTTCTCGACGACCTCGGAGAGGTCGTCGCCACGGATGCTCTTCCCGTTCACGGCCACCAGAACGTCGCCTGAACTTATACCGGCCCTCTCGGCCGGAGAACCCTCTATCGGGGCGGCGACGACGATCTTATCGCCCTTGTTGACGATCTCGATCCCGATTCCTTCGTAGAATCCTGAGAGGTCTTGTTTGTTCTGCTTGCGCTCTTCCGGTGTCAGAAAGCGCGTGTGTCCCTCGTCACCGAGCGTCTTGAGCATTCCTTCAATGGCCCCGTAGGTCTGTTTTTTTGGGTCTATGGCCCCCTGGTCCACGTAATCGTGGCGGACCGTGTCGAGCGCCTCGGCGTACAGCGCCAGGCTCTTTTGGTCCTTTTCGTCCAGTGAAGCGGGGCTCTGCGAGCGACCGAACATGTACGCGCCGAACGCGGTCGCAGCCAGCACGATGATGAAGACCAGCACCCACGCAACCGTGTTCCGCCGATCACGTTTGGTCTTTGTATGCGTCCACACGCGGCAATTGTACTATCTAAGCGTGTCAGCACGCTCCAGCCTACGGCTTCCGCTTGTCAGCATTTCAGCCTGTCAGCTTTCGGCTGTTAGGACCTTGACCGGCTGCGCTCGACGAGCAGCTCGCGCTGGCGTCTCTTGAATAGATGGTGTTCCGAGCGGAAGTACGCATCCGCCAGGCTGAAATGCTGAGAGCGAGGGCCGAAGCGTGCTGAGTGACTATTCGGCGCGGTACGGCGTGCTGGTTGCGGGCTCTTCTATACGCTGGCCCTCCAGCACGGGGAAGAAGCAGGCGGCCAGATGATTCTCCTTCTCCTGCGGGTCCAGGTCAGGCTCGTGCTCCTTGCAGTAGTCCTGGGCGCGCGGGCAGCGGGTGTGGAAGTGGCATCCGCTCGGGGGGTTCGCGGGGGATGGCACGTCTCCGGAGATGACCACGCGCTGGCGCTCGCGTTCCTTCTGGGGGTCTGGGATCGGGATGGCCGAAAGGAGCGAAGCTGTGTAGGGGTGGCGCGGCTTTCCGTAGAGCGCCGCCCTGTCGGCGATCTCGACGATCTTGCCCAGGTACATCACGGCCACCCTGTCCGAGATGTGCTTGACCACGGAGAGGTCGTGGGCGATGAAGACGTAGGTCAGGTCGAACTCCTTCTGGAGATCCTGCAAAAGGTTGATGACCTGCGCCTGGATCGAGACGTCCAGCGCGCTCACAGGCTCGTCGCAGATGATCAGGCGCGGGTTGAGCGCGATGGCCCTCGCGACCCCGATCCTCTGCCTCTGTCCTCCAGAGAACTCGTGCGGGTAGCGGTTGTAGTGCTCGGGGTTGAGGCCGACCACCTCGAGGAGCTCCTGCACCCGCTTCTTGCGCTCGTTCCCGGAGCCGCCGACGTCGTGAATCTTCAGCGGTTCCGAGACGATGTTGCCTACCGTCATGCGGGGATTCAGGCTCGCGTAGGGGTCCTGGAATACGATCTGCATGTTCCGTCTCACGACGAGCATCTGCTTGCGGTCGTAGCCGAGTATGTCCTCGCCATCGACGAACACCTCGCCCTCCGTAGGCTCCAGCAGGCGCAGAATGAGGCGCGCGAGCGTGCTCTTGCCGCAGCCCGACTCCCCAACCAACCCCAGCGTCTCCCCGCGACGGACAGAGAGGTCAACGCCGTCCACAGCCTTCACGTGCCCGACTGTGCGCTGCAGGACACCGGCCCTTATGGGAAAGTGCATCTTAAGGTTCCTGGTCTCCAGCAGATACTCGCCGGAATGGCCGTTCGTCTCGGCCCTTCCGTCCGTTCTCTCGGTCACGTCTCGACCCCCAGCTCCTCGTCCACACGGTGCTTGTTCTTCTCGATCTCATCGACCGAGAGGATGCACGCGGCGGTGTGGGCAGGCTTCTTCTCCTCAAGTTCGGGGTCTATCTCGTAGCACTCGTCCTTCACGAACGGGCAGCGGGGGCTGAAGTTGCATCCCTTCGGAAGGAAGATCAGGGACGGAGGCGTACCCTCGATCGGCAAGAGCCTCACCTCGCCCGCGGTGTCAAGCCTCGGCAAGGACCTCAAGAGCGACCACGAGTAGGGCATCAGTGGATCGTAGAAGACCGCGTCCGTGGCGGCCTGTTCTACGGCGCGCCCGGCGTACATCACCATCACCTTGTCCGCGAGCTGGGAGACGACCCCGAGGTCGTGGGTGATCATTATGATGGCAGTTCCGTACTTCTCCTGGAGGCCCACCATGAGCTCGAGGATCTGGGCCTGAATCGTCACGTCCAGGGCCGTCGTCGGCTCGTCTGCTATCAAGACCTTCGGGTTGCACGAGAGGCCCATCGCGATCATTGCCCGCTGGCGCATGCCGCCCGAGAACTGGTGCGGGTACTCCGTAGCCCTCCTCTCAGGGTTGGCTATGCCGACGTCGCGCAGCACCTGTACGGTCTTCTCCTTGGCCTCGCTCTTGGAGAGGTTCTGGTGGATGCGGATGGCTTCGCGTATCTGGTTGCCTACCGTGAAGACCGGATTCAGGCTCGTCATGGGGTCCTGGAAGATCATGGCGATGTCGTTGCCCCTGATCTGCTGCATACGCTTGTCGGAGACCTGGAGCAGGTCCTGGCCGTCGAAGAGGATCTCACCCTCAGGGTACTCGGCGGGGGGCTTGGGGTTGAGCTGCATGATGGAGAGTGCCGTGACGCTCTTGCCGCTCCCGGACTCCCCCACGATCCCCAGAGTCTCCCCCGCCTCCAGCGAGAACGAGACGCCGTCAACCGCCTTGACGACCCCGTCCTGGGTCTTGAAGTGCGTCTTGAGGTTGTTTACTTCCAGCATCGCCACAGGCTACTCCCCGCTCTCCGAACGGCTTTCCGTCCGCCCGAAAGGAAGGGTACAGCAGTAACGACTTTCCGGCCAGAGCCTCACCCCTGCTCCTTCATGTACCCGAGAACGGCACGGTCGATGTAGCCGCGCTCCTGCTCGCGCTCCTCGAAATTCTCGGTGCGGATGTAGGCGCTCAGGGCATCGAGGAGTGCGCCGCCTTCTATCTCCGGTCCTTCGAAATACCCTGTGCGACGCAGCGCGTCAGCAACTTCCCTGCTAACGTCACCGTCCACTGCGACGACGTCCTCCGGTCTTGTCTCGCCGAAGTAGAGGCTGTGGAGGTCCTTTATACGGATTAGCTCTCTGATCGGGTCCGGGTGGTCGTCCACGCGCAGGTCTACGACCCTGTCGTTGTCCCCGCCGTATCCACCTCCTTCCATGACGACGAGCAGCGCCGCAGACTGCTTCCCCCGCGAGTCGCCGCCGGCTTTCTGCCCCGCATCCAGCGCCGAGAGCAGCCGCGCGGCGAGGTCTCCGCCAGTCTCCTCGTATGTCCTCGCCATAGCCTCGACCGTCTCCCTGCCAACGAGGATATTGCCCTGGGCGGCGTAGTGCTCGCCCGTTACACCACCGGCCCACGTAAAGCATTCTGAGCCTGTAAAAGTCGCGGCCCTGCCACGCCCGTCCACGACTCCAAGCTGTCTGTGATCGCGGTCCTCGTCGGTGGAGATCAATGCTTCTACCGTCTGCCCTGCTGTCTCGCCTCCGGCCATCAACTCGAGGCCTCTCGGGCCGTAGTTGTAGTTCGCCATCGCCTGGGTGGCCACGGCCCCGACGCCGGCACTGGCCCACGGCACGACCGAGCCGACGGCGAGGAACTTGGACTGGACGGCGACGCCTAGAGATTCGGTCTCAGGGTCGAAGGCAACTATGGAGAAGGTCGCGACTGTCTTTCTCGCGTTCAGGTCAGCCAATTCTCAAGTCTTTCCGTTACGGACATGAGCGAGCAGATCGTCCACTCTTTACACGACGTGGGGTTGAGGAGGAATAATCCGCGAGACACTCGATCGATGCCCTCAAGGTCGGGGATCATTCGTAGATCAAGTAAAGCAGGGACAGGCTTGAATCCAGTGTCCAGGTTTTGCCTCACGCCACGGGGGATCTACGTGCGCGGCGGCCTCTACCGCCTGCGGGCAGCGCGTCCGAAACCGGCATCCGCTGGGCGGATTTACCGGACTGGGCAGATCCCCCTCGACGACTATCCGCTCCCGCTCGCTTTCGTAGTCCGGATCTGGCACCGGGACTGCCGAGAGCAGGGCGCGGGTGTAGGGATGAAGCGGGTTTGCATAAAGCTCGTCGCTGTCCGCCAGTTCGACCAGTTGACCAAGATACATTACCCCGACGCGATCGCTTATGTACTTAACAACCGAGAGGTCGTGGGAGATAAACAAGTAAGTCAGCTCGCGTTCCCTCTGGAGCCTCTTCATCAGGTTGATGACCTGCGCCTGGATGGAGACGTCCAGAGCCGAGACCGGCTCGTCCGCGACGATGAATTCCGGCTCCACCGCCAGCGCCCTGGCAACCCCGATTCTCTGTCGCTGGCCGCCGGAGAACTCATGCGGGAAGCGGTTGGCGTGCTCCTTGCTCAGGCCGACTGTCTCGAGCAGCTCGTGCACACGATCGAGGCGTTCCTTTTTGCTTCCGGCCAGATTGTGTATGTCTATGCCCTCGGCGACTATATCGCTGACGACCATACGAGGGTTCAGGGAAGCCTGCGGGTCCTGGAAGATCATCTGCATCTTGCGGTTTAGAACCTTGGCCTCGTCGCCCGTGGTCCTGTGGACATCCTCTCCCGCGAAGAGCACCTCACCATCCGAGGGCTCGTAGAGCCTCACCAGGACCCTTCCTACCGTGGTCTTGCCGCAACCCGATTCTCCCACGAGGCCGAATGTCTCGCCCTTCTTTATCTCCAGCGAGATCCCGTCCACCGCCTTGAGGGACACCCGGCGGCCCACCCTGAAGTACTTCTTCAAGTTCTTGACCTCGAGTATCGCCCTTCCGTCCCCGTTCGGGCTCTGTTCTGTCATCGTGTGCCCCGTATCCGTACAGGAGGCTCGACGTTGGGGGCCATTGGGTGGTGTAGCCAGCAGGCCGCTTTGTGCTCGGCGGAGAAGACAGTGTACTCGGGAAACTCCGTGGGGCACACCTGCATGGCGTAAGGACACCTCGCGGTGAAGGGACAGCCCTTCGGCGGGTCGGACATGTCGGGCGGGGAGCCTGGTATCGGGATCAGATCCTGGCTACGGTCCGCCGTCGGGAGGGGGATAGACGCCAGAAGACCCCATGTGTACGGCATCTGCGGATCGTAGAAGGTCTCGCGTACCGTACCGATCTCCACGATCTTGCCTGCGTACATCACCGCGATCCGATCAGCGACGCTGGCCACCACGCCGAGGTCGTGTGTGATCAGGATGACCGAGGTCCCTATCTTCTCCTGCAACTGCCGCAAGAGATCCAGGATCTGGGCCTGAATCGTCACGTCTAGAGCCGTGGTAGGTTCGTCCGCAATGAGGATCTGCGGTTCGCAAGCGAGGGCTATGGCTATAACCACCCGCTGTCGCATCCCGCCTGAGAACTGGTGCGGGTATTGCCTTACACGCTCCTCCGCGTTCGGGATGCCGACCAGCTTCAGTAGCTCGACGGACCGCTCTCTAGCTTTGTCGCGCGACATGCCGAGGTGTTTTCTCAAGCTCTCGGCGATCTGGTTTCCCACCTTCATGGTCGGGTCGAGCGACGTCATCGGGTCCTGGAAGACCATAGCGATCTGCGGTCCCCTGACCCTCTGCATCTGCTTCTCGGAGAGTTTCAGGAGATCCCGCCCATCGTAGATGGCCTCTCCACCTTTGAAAATGGTATTCGCCTCTGGTAGGAGGCGCATCAGACTCTTTGCCGTGACGCTCTTTCCGCTACCAGACTCCCCGACGATGGCCAGGGTCTCACGCTTCCTCAGATCGAACGAAACTCCCCGCACCGCCTGGACCTCACCAGCGTAGGTGCCGAAAGAGATCTGCAGGTCCCTAACCTCAAGGATGTTGTCGTTGTTCATCGCCATCTCTCTACTTGCGCATTTTCGGGTCGAGTGCGTCCCTCAG
>DASSJP010000416.1:0-3628 GCA_035691165.1 Rubrobacter sp. | reverse complement strand
GAGCCTCTCCTTGACCTCCGTAACCTCAGCCTTCGCCTTCACGTCCTCGACGGTGCCCAGGGTCTCGCCCGTGTCAGGGTCCCATACCTCCTCGCCATCAGGGGCGAAGATCTCGAAGAGCATGCCCTGACGGACGCCCTCACCTCTTCCGCGGTTAATGACGATCTCGTTGTTACCCAGGATCTTCGCTACCTTGCCTTCGATCGGCATGCGGTTTGCTCCTTCCGATTATCTAAAAGGTCTGAGAGATTATATCTCTCACAGCGGGCGTCGCCGAAGGTCGGTAGAATCCTCGCCATGCCCGGGAGGACGAACAGCATCGGAAGGCATCTACCGACCTCGGGCGGGCTCGGCAAGACGCTCGAAGCCGCGCGGGAGCTCGGGTGCGAGACGATCCAGATCTTCGTCTCCAACCCGCAGGGATGGGCCGATCCCACACCGCGCAAGGACGCGGAGATGTTCTCCGAGAGAAGCCGTGAGCTTGGCGTCTCGCCCGTCGTAGCGCACGCCAAGTACCTCATAAACCTCGCCTCCACGAGATCCGAGCTGCGCGATCTCTCGGTGCGTGCCCTGGCACAGGAGCTGGTCGCGGCGGGCGACCTCGGGGTTGACCTGGTCGTCGTGCACGCCGGCAGCCACGGCGGAGACGGGGAAGACAAAGGCATGGAACGTCTCGTGGAAGGGCTGGAGCGTGCGAGGGAGCAGGCCGCCGAACTCGACGGGGCCGTGGCCGAACCCGTCGTCGAGAACTCCGTCGGCGCAGGCACCCAGCTCTGCTCGACGTTCGAGACGCTCGGGGAGGTCGCGCGTCGCGCCGGGGTGCGGGTGTGCGTGGACACGGCCCACGCCTTCGTGGCCGGCTACGACCTCTCGGCGGCGGGCGGGGGGCGGATCGTCGCGGCTGAGCTCGTGGACGCTGTGGATGCTGCTGTCGCCCTGGTGCACCTAAACGACGCGAAGAACGAACTCGGAAGCCGTAGAGACGGGCACCGTAAAGTGGGGGAGGGACGTATTTCTGTGGACGCCTGGCCTGAGTTCTTCGACGGTCTGCCCGGGGTACCTGTGGTCATGGAGACGCCGTACGGAACCCCGGAAGCGGACTCTAAAGAGGTGCGTCTGGTCAAGAAGTTGGCTGGTGGGTTGCGCAAAGCGCCGGTTGGAAGATAGAATCAAGGTTGTGAAGACCTTGGAGATAAGTCCGGAGCGGCACAGGGGAGACCTCCTCTCGACCATCGGAGAGACCCTGCGGGCGGAACGCAACGAGCGGGGGCTCACGCTAAAGCAGGTCGCCGAGGGCGCGCACGTCTCGGTCTCGTATCTTGCTGAGATCGAACGCGGCGAGAAGGACCCCTCCTCCAGAGTCCTCGAGAGCATCGCAAGGGGGCTGGACATCGAGGTGAGCGAGCTACTCGTCCGGATCGCCTCCGCACTCGAGCCCGCGCCGGTCGTCCCGGTTGCCAGCTCACTGGCCGCCTAGACTCCCCAGAAGCCGACGTTGCGCTTCACCCTGAAGCAGATCACACCCGACGACGCGCGGGCGATCTCGCGCTGGCGCTACGGCGAACCCTATTCGGTCTACGATGGAGATCCCACCTCCGTCGCCTCGCTCCTCGAACCGCGCTTCCTTTATCACTCCGTCTACGACGAACGCGGGGAGCTTGCTGGATACTTCTGCTTCGGTGAGGACGCGCGCGTCGCGTCAGGAAGGCGGCTCGGTGTCTACGAGAAGGAGCCCGCGCTGGACATAGGGCTCGGGATGAGGCCGGATCTCACAGGACGTGGTCTTGGAGAGGAGTTCGTGCACGCCGGCCTCAGATTCGCTAAGGAGACCTACTCGCCTCCGGCATTCCGCCTGACCGTTGCCGCCTTCAACCATCGCGCCATCCGCGTGTACGAGAGGGTCGGCTTCGAGACGGTAGAGACGTTCGGCGCCACGTACGGCGGACGGAGATGGTTGCTGATGAGACGCGAGGCGTAGACCTCTACATGCCGAAGAAGTAGGCTGCCAGTATGCCGAGTGTATTGTAGGAGGCGTGTGCGAGGAAGCTCGCCGTTGTGTTGATGTGGCGGCGCAGGAGTCCAAGGCCGATGGAGAGCAGGAAGATGTAGCCGAGTAGCAGCGAAGGACCGTACTGGACGTGCATCGAGGCGAAAAGGACGGAAGTCGCCAGTATCCCGAAGACAGGCTGCACCGCGCCCCGGAAGAGTGTCTCCTCTCCGAGTCCCGCGCCGACCCCGATCAGCAAGGCGAAGAGTACCGCCGAGACCAGGCTCAGGCCCTTCGGGTTGAAGAGCGTACCCGAGACCTCACCGACCTTGCGGTAAAGGTCGGGCTGCAATTGTGAGAACAGATAGTCTGCGGCCAGCGAGAGCGCGAACGCGGCCACGATAAACAGCACGACGATACCGACGTGCCTGAGAGAGATGGGGCCGTAACCGAGGCGGCCCAGCGTCTCGCGCGGGCCGCGCCGTATCGTGGCGCCCACGCCAAGGAGCGCGAGGACGACGAAGGGCAATTGGCTCGCCAGGACGGCGACAGGGGGGATCCTGCCTCCGGTCCCCAGCGCGAAGGCGCCGGACTGCTGCAGTTGCTCGAAACCGAGGATCCCAACCAGGTTATTAGCCAGCAGCACCGTGACGAACAACCACAGGGCGAGAAATATCGGGGGATCCGTCCAGAACTCTCCGTTCGGCCTACCGCCCACGATCTTCCGCAGAGTAGGGAAGCAGAGTGCCAGCCCGATCAGACCTGCCGCTGCCACAGGCACGCCCGTGACCGCCAGCAGCTTCTGCGGATAGAGCCCGGTTGGCATCTGGCCGGAGATCCAGAGCACACACAGCAAAGCCCCCGTAGCGAAGAGCAGAAGCGAAGCGAACACAAGCACCACCAGGAGCGAGATCTCAGCCCTCCTGCTCTTCCTCGACCACTGAGCGAGGACCGCGAGGATGCCGCCGAAGACCGTTAGCGCCAGCGAACTGAGGAGGTTCTCCATAAGACCCATAGAGGGTAGCACAGACAAAAGACCGGACCGCGCATGATCCGCGGCCCGGGCGTCTCTTCTGGGCTAGGAAGGGGGAATGAGCCCATTGCACGAAAATATAAGGGACGGAGATTACAGGACCGCTACCCAAAGGTAACAGTTTGGTAACAGGTCAGGCATGAGGCATTAGGCGTCAGCCTGGACTGGTGCGTCGAGATGCGAAGAGGGTGGTTCGTATGCCTGGCTCTCGTTGTCGCGTGTGCGGAGGCGCTCTGTGCACGCCGACCTGATAGCGCAAAACCAGATACCTCTAATCACGGATCCCGGTTCTCGCCGCGCTCCAGGCCGTCGAGCACGGGGCCGAGCGCCTGATCGCGCGCTACCTCGTAGTCTTCGAGGCTCTGCGCCTCACGTGCCAGACCTGCTACGCGACCGGTGAGGCCAGTACCGCCCCTGACCGCGAGGATGCGCCAGCCCAGGAGCCGGTAGGAGCGTTCGAGGTGCGGGTCTTGCTCTCCGTTTTCGAGAAGCTCCTCCAGCAGCGCGTGCAGCACTTCCGCCTCGTCCAGGGAGAGGCGTAGATCGACAGTGGTACCTTCGGGCACCCTAGCGAACCTTCTCCACGTAGATGCGGTCCTGGGTGATGA
>DASSJP010000415.1:0-8315 GCA_035691165.1 Rubrobacter sp. | reverse complement strand
GTCGCGGTCGCCGAGACGGTGGGTGATAACTATGGCCCGCTGACCATGAACTTCGACGGCTCCAGGAGCAGAGACCCTGACGCCGACACGCCACTTACCTACGTCTGGGACTTCGGCGACGGCAGCGCACCCCAGGAGACGACTACGCCGTCTACGGACCACAATTATTCGACGGCGGGCAGGTACACGGTCACGCTCACGGTCAGGGACAGTCTGGGCAAGGAGTCGGACCCTGACACGGTTGAAGTCTTTCCAGGCGATACTCCGCCGGAGCCGGTGATCGAAACCCCCACCGAAGGGACGACCTTCCGCGTGGGACAGCCATTCACGGCGACCGCCTCGGTCACCGACGCTGAAGACGACGGCGATGGAGATGCGACGTCCACGCCCACCCTGGAGTGGGACGTCCTCAGGCACCACGACGGCAACCACACACACCCGTGGGGATCGGGGCCCGGCGGCCAGCTCGAGTTCTCGGGCCCGGCGCCCGAGGGCCTGTACTCCACCGACCCCCAGAAGAACTATCTTGAGATAAGGCTCACGGCCACCGATTCGCAAGGACTATCGAGGACGGTGACCCGCGAAATACGTCCCAGGGTCGTCAACGTCAGCTTCGAGACTGATCCACTGAACTTCAGGTTGCGTATCAACGGTACTGTCAGGAAGGCGCCGCGAGATCTCACCTCGTGGGAGGGCTATGTTTTGAATGTGGATGCTATGCGCCAGAAGGACAGGCGCGGCCGGCTGTGGGCGTTCAAGTCCTGGTCAGACGGCGCCACCAAGGAGCGCGTCATCGAGACGCCCCCCGACCCGAAGACCTACACGGCGATCTTCTACAGGATCAGGCGTTGATCTACTACGAGAAGGTCAAGCCGTCAGACGGAAGAAAGGAACCGGGCATGCCCGCACGAGCGTCGATTACTATAACTCTTGCCCTGTTGATGGGCTTCATCGCGTGTTTCGTCTACGCGGGGTCTGTGACGGCGGAGCCTCCGGCTGGCTTCACAGACACCGAGGTGACCGACGTGCCCCTCCCGACCGCGCTGGACTTCACGCCGGACGGGCGCATGCTGGTTACGAGCAAGTCGGGACAGCTCCACGTATACGATCAGAGCGGAAACGAGCTCTCGCCTCCCGCCGCGTTGGACATCGAATCGGACGTTTGCAGCAACGCGGAGCGAGGGCTGCTCGGGGTCGCTGTAGACTCGACCTTCGATTCCACGACGCCGGGTAACGACTACGTCTACCTCTACTACACTTTTAACAAGCACAACGCCTGTCCGAAGAAGCAGCCTGCCAGGAACGATAACCCCGTCAACCGGATCTCGCGGTTCACCATGACAGGCAACACGTTGGAACCCACGAGCGAGCTGGTCCTCATAAACAACATCCCATCGCCAAACGGCAACCACAACGCGGGAGACCTGAAGTTTGGCAAGGACGGCAACCTCTACGTCAGCGTCGGCGACGGCGGTTGCAACGTATTTATGCCGGGCAAGTGCCAGTACTTCAATGCCGCCTCGCGCCACGGCAACGTCTTGCTCGGCAAGATCCTGCGCATCGACCCCGACGGCAGCACACCACAGGACAGGATACCTTCAGACAACCCGTATACCGGTCCTGACAGCGCGCCCTGCAGCAAGGAGCCGGACGGCGTCATCGCTCCTGGCAAGAACTGCCGGGAGACCTACCTCAGGGGCTTCAGGAACCCGTTCCGCTTCGCCGTCGATCCCGACGCTGCGGGCACGGCGCTTCGCGTCAACGACGTAGGCGGAAAGAGTTGGGAGGAGATCGACCGCGCCATGGTCGGGGCCGCTGACGCTGGCAACGACTACGGCTGGAACCTCTGCGAGGGCCGTCACGACAACCCCTATCTCATCGGCAAGGTGGATTGCACCAGCCAGAAGTACAAGGGGCCGATCCACGAGTACAGTCACAGCTCGGGGTGCGAGTCCATAACCGGAGGCGCGTTCGTGCCCGATGGCGCCTGGGACCCCGCATACGACGACGCGTACCTCTTCGGAGACTTCGTGTGCGGCAAGATCTTCAAGCTCACGCCCAAAGCGGGAGGCGGCTTCGAAAGGACGCTGTTCGCCAGCGTGCCTGAAGGAGGACGACCTGTCGCGATGGAGTTCGGGCCCAACGGTGGCGAGCAGGCTCTCTACTACACGACCTTCGTCGGGTCTAACGGTCACGGCCAGGTACGCCGTGTCGTCGACTAGCCGACTGGGGCCCTACCCGCGCCGCAAGATGCGGCGTAGCCTCGTGAGGGCTACGTTGATGCCGTTCGCGATCTTCCAGCCACGACTGCTGGACATGGCGTTCAGGACATCCTGCAGGGCTCTGATCTTCTCAGCCTGCCGTCGATTCCGCTCGTTCGCTTCCTTCAGCTGCTCGTTCGCCTCGTTCAGCTTAGCGGTCAGGATCTGTCCCTTGCTCAGGTACCTCTGCGAAGCGTAATCTTCGTCGAAGCTATGTGCCAGAGGTTCGAATGACAGACAGAAGTCTCGCAGTTCATCCATCGTGCTGAACAGCACGTTGCAAGTCATCGTGTGCGCATCTAAGTCGTCTATGTGCACCTTCTGGTCATCGTCGTCAATCAGCGCGAAGTGGTATCCCAGGGGCGACAGAATATCCGAGAGATACCGCAGGTTATCCACCGAGACCACTTCGACGAGCAAGTGGGGCTGGTGTTCCCTGAGGGAATCCAACATCCCCTCGATAACCATCTTCTCAGCTTGTTCGACATCGATCTTGACTAGATTCATCCCCGCGACGCCGTGTCTCTCTGCGAAGGTGTCGAAACGGCTGGTCTCGATCTGCTCTCGCAGGACGATCTCTTTGCCGCGCTTCTGGATCAGGGAGGCCCCTGTGTCGAGCTTGAGATAGCCTTGGGACAGGTTCATGTTCACGTGGCCGTCTGTGTCGCTGAGGGCCAGGTTGTACGCCTTTATTCTCTGCCCCAACGTGTTCACGGCGAGGTTGACCACCAGGCGACCGAAGATCCTCTTGATCGGCTCGAAGCAGTAGATGTTGGCCTCGCGATTGGCGTGAGCCGCAGTCAGGGAGTAGACGCCGGTGAACGCGCCGATGTCGAAGATGTGGCTGGACTGCCGGGCAAGCTCGCGCCAGATCCTGAGGCTCAGGTTCTCGAAGGCGTCAGGTCCGTACCAGAAGTAGGTCTGTGCCACCTGGTCGTCGTTGTTCGAGAACATGAGGAAGGGCTGAACCCCCTCGACCTCGACGTCGACGTATCCGAAATAGGGATATTGCCTCTTGATGGCCTGGAAGTCCTTATCGTGCACCGAGACCGGCGTGAACTCGTAATCCGGAGCAAGGAAAGGTCGTTTCGCGAGCGCTCTGGCGTTCGCCTTCTCGAGACGTTCGGAAGGCAAACGTTGCTTGGTGCTGTTAAGGGCGGCGCCGGATGACGTACTGCTATCCAAACGAGTTCTCCATGGTCTGCCGGAGGGTCGTGAGCACGAGATTGTATACTACAGCCTGGTGCAGATTATTAGAAGTGCGGGAGGACGGCAACGGAGCGAGGCGGTTCTCCTGTACGGGCAGATTTCGCGGGACTCCGACGTTTGGAGATACACCACGATTGCTCTACAATAGGGTCCCATCTATGCTATGTGCACCTAATCTTCACCATGAACGTTGTCCGGGACGCGGCCGTTGAGCGATCAACTAATCATCGCGGGCTTCCATCGCAGTGGCACGTCGCTGACCGCCCAACTCTTACACCGGGCCGGGCTCTTCCTGGGCGACGAGCTGCTCGAGGCGAATCCTTCGAACCCTTATGGGCACTTCGAGGATTGGGATGTGGTTGACCTCCACCAGGGCATATTCGCAGACAACGGCCTTACCTGGGTCGTCGGCGAACCCTTCCTGCCGGTAGTCAGGCCTTCCCGCTGGGAGCGGATGAAGCAGATAATAGAGCGCCGCAACAGCGAGCACAGGCTCTGGGGGTTCAAGGACCCCCGCGCGTGCCTGTTCATGATGCTCTGGAAGTACCTGCTACCTGACGCGAAGATGCTGCTCGTCTACAGGCACTTCACGGGTCCGACCCGTTCGCTGGCCAGCCGTCATTCGATCGCGTTGTTCTCGAAGGAAGGAAACCAGCACGTCCACCGGCGGTTCTGGGAGGAGCCTGACCTCGCCCTGCGGATGTGGCTCGCGCACAACAACGCGCTGCTCGCGTTCGCCCGCGCCTACCCTGAGGATACCCTGGCCATATCGCTGGAAATGATCCGCGACGGGTTCCCTCTCATCTGGGCTATAAACCGGCGTTGGGACCTTGGGCTGGAGGAGGTGCCCGTGGGGGAGGTGTTCGATCCTGTGATAGCCACAGGGAGATCCGGGAAGCAACCGGTGTCGGACTACGGGCTGGTAAGCAGGGTCGAAGAGACCTGGCGGGCGCTCGAAGAGCTGGGTGCGCAGACGGAGAGGATGCTCGTGAGGAAGGAGGCGGCGGTTGTCGGAGAGTGATTTCTATACGCCGACCGACGTGGACGTCTTGAGGATGGAGAACGAGCTCCTGGCCTTCGAGATACGCTTTCTCAGGGCTTCTCTAGGCTGGTCGAAGGGAAGGCCGGGCTCACCTGCAACCCCGGCCCGCCTCTCTTACCTGGAGGAGGCCGAGAAGGACCTGGTGTTGTTGCTCAGGCGCGTGGGGTCGAGCCCGCTCGGAAGGGTCTTCCGGCGCAGCGCGAACTACCGAACCCTGGAACAACGCTATCTCAACCCACAGCCAGCGAGCTCTCCTTCATCCCCGGATCACGTGGCACACCTGGAGGCGGCCGAGAGGGATCTTGTGTTGCTGCTCAGACGGATGGGGAGAGGGCCACTCGGCGCATTGTTCCGCCGCAGGAAGAGCTTCCGAACCCTGGAACAGCGTTACCTTTAGGCGCGGATGGACCAGCTCTCCGTGAACTCAGGTATCGCCAGCCGCCCGGTGGTCTACGCCGGACGCTTCGTGGACAGGATGTCAGTTGGGGATACGCCTGCCGTCCTCGGTGACTGGGACGTTCTCCCTTCGCAGCTTGCCGCAGCCGTAGACCGGGCGACATCCCTGGTGGTCCTCGACCCGTTCTCGTTCCCGTTCGAAGCAATGACCAAAGATCAGAGGGACGTACCGCTGGTCCTGGTTCTACCCAGCGAGTTCGACGCCACGTTCCTGACCAGCGTCTTCGGCAAGCCTGTCTTCGAGGGCCTTGACTTCTTCGACAGGGTCGCGACCGGCGATACGGCGCTCTGGGAAGAGCTGCGCGGACGGTACCGCTGGGTCGATAGCCAGCGCATCGAGATACAGGGTACTTCTCCCGAGGAGGCCGCCGCTGAAGTCTGTGCCAGGCTCGAAGCGGAGGCCGCAGGGCCAACCTTCTTCGGCGGCGAGGAGTACGAGGCGGGGCGTTACTGGAGGGCGTGTGGTGAAGCGCTCGCCTTCTCAGCACCATATCGTACGGTCTTCGGCGCCGATAAAGATCCGGCCTTCGGCAAGGCCGTGCATCGCGTGCAGGCGGCGGCCCTCGATCCCCAGTTCGCCGCGGCCAGGGGGGACCGCGAGGCCGACATCCCGTTCGAGGTACTCGAGGTCGGCGCAGGAGTCGGACGCTGGGCTGCGGGCTTCGATCCCACGACGACCAGGTTCGTCGGCGTGGATATCAGCGAGGGAATGGTCGAGGCCGCACGCGCCAACTTCCCTGAAGGACGTTTCGACCTTCTCGATGAGAGCCTGCTCTTTCCCTACGCCGAGGAGAGCTTCGACCTCGTCTTCAGCGTGGGCGTCATGCACCACAACCCCACGCAGGCCAAGCGCGCCCTGCTCTCCGAGATGTGGCGCGTGACAAGGCCGGGCGGACGGCTGCTGTTCCTCGAGGACTTCGTCGCCGAGAGAAGTTCGGCAAGGACCATCATCTATCCCATGTCGGTGCTGAAGTTCGTCGATGTGATCCTGGAACAGACCGCGGGGCAGGTGGTGCTCGAGTACGTCGAGGCGCTCCGCTACCCACAGGACCCTTACTTCAGAGGCGGGGTGCTCGCGCTTACCAAGCTGGGGGTACCGAAGACGTGGTGAGCAAAAGGGTATTCGTAATCTCGAACGACATCGTCCCCAGCCTGGGGATGCCCGTCGCCGCCCCCGGCCTGCGGGCTTTCGGGCTCGCCGAGGGTCTGCGCGCCCACGGCCTTGACGTGAAGACCGTGGTCGCCAAGGGCTTCGTGGAGCGACAGTGGATGAGGTTCGGCAAGCCCGTGCCCCATCCGACGGCCCCCGACACCGAGGTAATCGGGGCGAGCAGGCTCGCCCGCTACCTCACGGCCCACGCCCCGGCCGTGGCGATCCTGATCAACAGCAACCAGATAGACCATCTGAGGCCGATAAAAGGCATCCACTACGTACTCGATTTCTTCGCGCCGAAGATGCTGGAGATGCTCTACCAGCACGGCGAAGGATATCCCGAGGAGGAGCTCAAAAGGCTGCGCCAGCGCAAGATACGCGCGATCCGCATGGCCGACGCCTTCGTGAGCAACGGGGCGAAGAAGCTCCCTTACTTTCTGGCCTGGATGCTGCAGGCCGACAGGGATGTCCGCAACCTGCCCCTCGAGGTCGTCAACATGTGCGTCCCACTGTCGCTGGCCGAGGAGGAAGTTAAGACCCATAACGGTGGCATCAGGTTCGCCGTCGCCGGCTATCTCCAGTCCTGGAGTACGCTGGGTAGCTGGGTGAACGTGCTCGAAAGCCGCCTCGACCGGCCAGGGGTGAAGCTGGACCTGCTCGTGCCCTGGCACTGGAGCAGGAGGGAGCACCTGCACGAATCCAAGGGCGACCTGGATAGGATCGGGAGCCACGAGTCCGTGACGACGCACGGTCCCATGACGTTCTCCAACTTCCAGAAGTTTCTCTCGACGGTGGACGTGACGATCGACCTCTTCCAGCACAACCTGGAGAGGGAGTACGCCATGGTCACCCGCTCGGTCGTTTCCCTGGCTGCCGGGGTCCCCGTCATACATCCCCCGTTTACGGAGGTCTCCGAGATGATCGCCGAGTACGACGCCGGGTGGCTGGTGGACCCGCAAGATGCAGGGGCGCTCGAGAACGTGCTCGACGAGATCATAGAGTCTCCAGACGTGTTGCTTCGGAAGACCAAGAACGCCAGGACGCTCGCCCGCGCCGTCATAGACCCTGTCGAGGCAGTGAGGCCGCTGGTGCGGATCATGGAGGGTTGGTAAAGTCCATGGGCGAGTGGCGGCGCATGTACTTCATGACCCCGACGTTCCGGCCAGTGGGCGGGGTCGTCAAGATCTTCGACTACGTCAACCACGCGCTCTCTCTGGGTTACGAGCCAGTGATCGCGTGCCCCGAGTCCTTCAAGCCCGGGCTGCCCCTATTCGGTATCTCTCGCTTCTCCCACATCTCGCCTGAGAACGGGTTCCTGTTCACCGATCTTGAGAAGGTAACCATCGGTCCGCACGACCTCGCCTTCCTCTCCTGGCCGACGCACTACGAGATCGTCGAGCCCCGCCTCAGCAGGTGGACTCGCCATGAGCAGGTGATCTTCATCGTGCAGAACGTCCGTCACGCCAACCCGACTTTTACGGGCGGTTACGCGCTGCGTCTGCTCTCGCGCCCCATGGCCCGCATCATGACCAACGACGTGGTCCTCGAGGCGGTCAGGCCCTACCTGAACGAGACCTCGATGACCGAGGTCATCCAGCTCGGCAACGAATCGGGCTATTTCGCGAAGGAGAGGGCTGGCGGCTTCGGAGCTCCCGTGCGCGTCGGCTACACGACCTGGAAGAGCGGCGTGGGCGACGAGGTGGCGCGGATGCTTGCCGACGACCCCGGATTCAAGTTCAGAGCCATACGTGACCCTGTCGGATGGAAGGAGCTGAAGGATCTCTACCAGTGGTCCGACGTCTTTCTGGCGACGCCGCTCGTTGAGGAGGGGTTCTACATGCCGGGGATCGAGGCGATGGCCGCAGGTGCCGTGGTGATCACCTCGGACGCGGGAGGAAACCGCGCCTACTGCCGCTTCGGCGAGAACTGCGTAGAGGTGGGTTTCGAGGACGCCAGGGACTACGTCGAGGCGCTAGAGGGCTTGCGCGATGGTGGAGTTGAGCCTATAGAGCGACTGAGAAGGGCAGGCTACGAGGCGGTCGGAAGGCACACCCTCGAGCACGAGCGGGAGCGTTTCGGCCAGTTCATGGAGAAGCTGACGTTGCGCCTCGACCATCTCGGTCCGAAGCTTTGATCTTCGGTACACTGGCTTGACAAAACCGCCTCCCAACTCGATTATTTGTCGGTCGTGTTG
>DASSJP010000414.1:0-4913 GCA_035691165.1 Rubrobacter sp. | reverse complement strand
TCGGCAGTACCAACGGCGGCACCAACCCTCCTGAGTCAACGACGCCCGAGTCAACGACGCCCGAGTCAACGACGACTGAGTCTACGACTACAGAATCCGCTGACACCAGTAACCCCGATAACGTGATTCCGGAGACCCTGTCTTCCAGCAAACTGCCGAACACCGGTGGTGCGCCTCTGCCTGGTGCGCTCTTCGGCCTCGCCGCGGTCGCGGCAGGGATTCTGTCGGTAGGGCTGATGGTCAGGCGCGGCCGGTAGCGCGCATCTAACGTGCGAATTCGGGATCTCATCCGCAGGTCCGCGGACGACCCCCTCCTCAAGGTCGGCGCGAGCGCGATGCTCATCGCGCTCGGGTTCGCCGTCGTGGTGGCCGTCGCAGCCTTTCTCCACGAGCCCAAAGTGGCCGTCGCGGCGAAATCCTCGAAGGAATCAGCCGTCGAGCCGCTCGTCCGCTCCGACCCGGGCGTTGACCCGTGGGTCGAGAAGGACATACCTCCGCCCAAGCCCCCTCCGGAGCCAAAAGCTGCTCCCCCATCAGAGCCGACCGTAGACCCGCAGCCCGTGTCGGTATCCAAACCGGATAGCCAGCCTGAACCGCGGCCGGATCCCGCGCCGGAACCACAACCCCGGCAGAAAACACGGGCGCTCTCGGTCGATGAGACGGACTATCCGCTTCCCACAGACGACCAGGTTCAAGCTGCCCACCAACCACGCCACTACGATCTCGCGCCGGGGGCTATCATGGGCCTGACCATCAGCTCCCTGGGACTGCACGACGTGCCCGTCCTCAACTCGGACAGCAGCCGGGCTCTGGACCAAGGGGTGATCCACCTGCCTGACACCTCCCTGCCCTGGTCGCAAACTCCAGAGAGGAACGTCTACCTCGCAGGGCATCGGCTCGGATGGCCTGGGACGGGCAGTCATCTCATCTTCTACCGCCTGGGCGCCCTGGGCAATGGGGATAGGATCACGCTACGTGACCGCGACGGCAGACGGTATAACTACAAGGTCATAGACTCCTTCACCGTTAGCCCGGAAGAGAGTTGGGTAACGGGACGCGTGAGGGGCCGCGACCTGCTCACGCTGCAGACGTGCACCCCGATACCTACATTCCAGTACCGTCTGATCGTGAGGGCCGAACGGATCTAGGGTTCAGCATTTCAGCACGCCGCCTGACGGCGGTTCTCAGCAATTAGGCCGGGCTGTGGCCGTCACACCCTAGGCTCCCAAGCGGATGAAGCCGACAAGCTGAAAGCGAGGGCCGCTATTGGCCCGAAGCGTGCTGACTAGCTGCTATGCTGCTTGTTCCTCCATATCCTCGCTGTAGCTGCCTGAGCGGGCGGCGCTGTTCATCTTCGCCCTGTGGCGGAAAGCCTTCTGGGCCGCCTCGACTTTGTCTTCCTCTCCGCCCCAGATCTCCATCGGCTGTCCCTGCAGCGCCCGCGCGTAGGAGAAGGAAAGCTCCCACGGCAGACCCTCGTACAGGGCGTTCATGGCGTTGAGGTGGGCCGTCGCCTGGAGGTCGGTCTGGCCGCCGGAGAGGAAGACTATGCCAGGCACCGCCGCAGGTACGGTTCTGAGGAGACACTCGACCGTCGCCCTTGCGACCTCCTCGACCCCGGCCTGCTGTGGTGCATCTTTGCCCGAGATGACCATGTTCGGCTTGAGGAGCATCCCCGAGAACTCGACGCCGTGCTCGGAGAGGTGGTCGAAGGTTCTGCGCAGGGTCCACTCCGTGACCTCGTAGGAGCGCTCGATAGTGTGGTCTCCGTCGATGAGGACTTCTGGCTCGACTATGGGTACGAGGTCGTTCTCCTGGCAGAAGGCGGCGTAAAGTGCGAGCGCGCGGGCGTTGGCGTCTATACACTTCTTCGTCGGTATACCGTTCCCGATGGTGATGACCGCGCGCCACTTGGTGAATCGCGCCCCGAGGTCACTGTACTCCGGCAGCCTTTCGCCAAGGCCGTCGAGGCCCTGGGTAAACTTCTCGCCTTCTGAGAGGGGCAGATCCACGGCGCTCTTGTCCACCTTGATTCCGGGTATGATTCCCGCCCTCTTGAGCACCTCGGGCATCGGGGTGCCGTCCGAGGTCTTCTGGCGGATGGTTTCATCGAAGAGGATCACACCCGAGAGGAACTCACCTATGCCGTCGGTCGTGAAGAGCATCTCCCTGTAGGCGCGCCGGCTCTCCTCGCTCGCCTCAATGCCGACCGCATCGAAGCGCTTGCCGATGGTGCCGAAGCTCTCGTCTGCGGCGAGTATGCCTTTACCCGGAGCTACGAGCTCGTGCGCTGTCTCTTCCAGCTTCTGAACGTTCATCGCCGATCTCCTTCCGTTGGAACTTACGACAAAGGCCCCGGATGTCCGGGGCCCTGAGATCATGGAGTCTTGAGAGGACCCTTCTTTTTCTAGGCCCTTACGAGCTTGCGGTCTTTGTCCGCCGCTCGCTCCCTTTTCTCCTGCTCGCGGCGCCTGCGGTCTTCTCTCTCCCGCATGGTCCTGCGAATCTCCTCGTCCACCTGGCGGTCCCTGTAGGAGTAGCACATGGCCGCTGCCTCCTTGCTTGCGTTTCCCTAGATTTTGTCTACCCTCATCTTCACAGGCTAAACATTGGAACACACCGCGAATCGCCGCGGCGCCTGAGTCCCTTATTCTATGCCCAGCAGCTTCTTGGCCTGGTCGGCCAGCTCCGTATGGGATCTCTGCGCCGTCCGGAAGAAGCTGGCGAGGTCCTGCTTCCCCTCGGCTTCTGCGTCGAGGGCGTACTGTATAGCGCGCTCACCAGGTTGTAGTGCTCGTCCCTGTCGTCTCCTCGCCCACATCCATACAGCCTCCTAAAGCTAGACATTTTGCTTAAATGAATAACCTCCGCCGAGAGCAGGATAAACGGCTGATGAAAGTTCAGATACCGAGTCCCCAGATCCATGATACGTTAGACTTCGCAGCTATACGCCGTTTCGGGCGGCGGGAGGTGAGAGAGGCCGTGGCTAACAGGCTGGCGAACGAGACGAGCCCGTACCTGCTCCAGCACAAGGACAACCCTGTGGACTGGTACCCGTGGGGCGAGGAGGCATTGAAGAGGGCGCGTGAGGAGGACAAGCCGGTCCTGCTCTCCGTCGGCTACAGTGCGTGCCACTGGTGCCACGTTATGGAGCGCGAGTCGTTCGAGGACGATGAGACCGCGCGCATGATGAACGAGCACTTCGTGAACATCAAGGTGGACCGCGAGGAACGGCCCGACATAGATTCTATCTACATGGCCGCCGTCCAGGCCCTCACCCGTCATGGAGGCTGGCCCATGACGGTCTTCCTCACCCCTGACGGCGCGCCGTTCTACGGCGGCACGTACTTCCCGCCCGTTCCTTCGCGCGGAATGCCCTCCTTCCAGCAGCTCCTCCTTAGCGTCGCAGACGCCTACGAGAACCGCCGCGACGAGGTAATGCAGAGCGCCGGAACCGTCCGCGACTATCTACGCGCCTCCACAGGCGCAGCCATGCCCGAGGCAGAGTCAGCCGGCACGGAGCTACTCGACCGCGCAGCCGCGGCCCTCCTCTCCCAGCTCGACAGGCGCTTCGGCGGCTTCGGAGGCGCCCCCAAGTTCCCCCAAGCAATGAACCTGGAGGTCCTGCTGCGCCACTACAGCCGCACGGGAGAGAGGTCCGCACTCGACGGCGTGGAGCTCACCTGCCGGCAGATGGCTCAGGGAGGCATCTACGACCAGCTCGGCGGCGGCTTCGCCCGCTACTCAGTGGATGCGTACTGGCTCGTCCCGCACTTCGAGAAGATGCTCTACGACAATGCCCTCCTCTCTCGCCTGTACCTGGAGACGTATCAGGCTACGGGAGACGCCTTCTACCGCCGCATCGCCGAGGAGACGCTCGACTACGTCCTGCGCGACATGACGAGCGAGGAAGGCGGCTTCTACTCTGCCGAGGACGCGGACTCCGAGGGCGAGGAGGGGAAGTTCTACACATGGACGTCCGATGAACTGGAGGCGGCCCTCGACCCTGACGAAGCGGCCCTCGCGGCGCGCTACTGGGACGTGACGGATCGGGGCAACTTCGAGGGGAAGAATATACTGCACGTCCCCCTTCCGCCGGAGGCCGTCGCAGGCGAGTTCGGGATCTCACCCGATGAGTTGTGGGACCGCATCGTGGAGATCCGGGCCAGGCTCTTCGCAGTCCGTGAGAAACGTATCAGGCCCGGACGTGACGAGAAGGTCCTCGCGGCCTGGAACGGCCTCATGCTCCGCTCCTTCGCGCTTGCCGCGCGCGTCACG
Organism: Rubrobacter sp.; assembly: GCA_035691165.1. Lineage (GTDB taxonomy): Bacteria > Actinomycetota > Rubrobacteria > Rubrobacterales > Rubrobacteraceae > Rubrobacter_D. Next base: position 635 of record DASSJP010000414.1, on the reverse strand, counting down.
GGCCGCGAGGACTATCGCGAAGCCGCCGTGAAGAACGCCACCTTCATCGTGGAGAAGCTCAAGGAGAACGGTAGGATCCACCGCTCCTTCAAAGACGGGCTGGCGAGGTTCAACGGTTACCTCGAGGACTACGCGATGGTCGCGGACGGGCTCGTAGCCCTCTACGAGGCCACCTTCGAGACGCGCTGGCTCGTCGAGGCTGACGCCCTCTGCGACGCCGTCTCGGAACTCTTCTGGGACGAGGAGAAGCGTGCCTTCTACGACACACCCGCCGACCACGAGGAGCTCGTCACCCGCCCGCGCGACGTCTACGACAACGCCGCGCCCTCAGGGACCTCCGTCGCCACGGAGGTCCTGCTCAAGCTCGCCCTCCTCCTCGACAGAGGCGACTACCGCCAGCGCGCCGAGGACGTACTCGAAGAGCTCGGTGGCGGCATGGAGAAAATCCCCGGTGCGTTCGGACGCCTGCTGTGCGCCCTCGACTTCTCGACATCGGAGCCCCGTGAGGTTGCCGTTGTCGGGGACCCCGATGCGCCGGATACCGGGGCTCTCCTGAAGACGGTCTACAAAGACTTTCTTCCCAACAAAGTCGTGGCCGGCCGTGCGCAGGACGATGACGAGTCGGGAGGTTTGAT
>DASSJP010000413.1:0-5522 GCA_035691165.1 Rubrobacter sp. | reverse complement strand
GGAGGCATGGACGACGAGCAAGACCCCGTCAAAGCCGCCCGAGAGGTTCGGCGACCGCAGCACTTTCCCCGCCACCGGTGCGTCGATGAGTACCAGGTCCCGGCTCTTCTCCAGACTGCGCACCGCCTCCACGACCCCTTCTGCCTCCAGAAGGGAGGCAGAATAAGCGAGTACCGGCCCTGTCGAGACGACGAGCAGCCCCGGTATGACCTCATGGCCATAGTGCTCCAGCGGCTTAGTCCCGTCCAGCCCGCTCGTAAGCCCCACGAAGTTGGGCTCTCCGAGCATCCTGTGCAACTGCGGATTTTCGAGGTTGCAGTCCACGATGGCGGCCCGTTTTCCCATGCCGGCCAGGGCAGCGCCGAGGCCGAGGCAGACGCTGGTACGCCCGGCTCCAGACTCGGGACTTGTTACGACGACGCTAGCTGTCCCGAGCTTGAGAAGGTTGCCGGCAAGGTCCTCGTAGTGGCGCCTCACTGGGGAGCCCGCGTCGAGCAACCCCCTTGCACCCGCGTCGCTTATCGCCCCGAGGCTCACGTCAACCCTCGATCCCCTTCGAAGAGTAGTCAGGTATGGTCCCGAGTACCGGCGCCCTGAGCGTCAGTTCGGCGTCGCGTACGCCCCGCCAGCCGCTGGCCCTTCCTTCGAGCAGCAATGCCACGGCGCCCCCGAGTAGCAACCCTGCCCCTGCGGCTATTGCAGCGTAGATAAAGGGCCGCGGACTGTAGCCTCCTGGCACGGCTCTCTGCTCCATGCTGGCCTCCGCTCCCGGTATGCCGTCGGCGAGCGGCCTGCCGCCGAGGTCATCGACCCTCTCGACGAACAACTCGGCGTAAGCGTTCGCCGCGCGGGCCGCCTGCTCCGGCTCGGGGCCGGAGAATCGTATCTGCAACCCGGTCCTGCCGTCCCTCGTTACGGCGGTCCTGGGGTCGAGCCGTTCAGCGAACTCTTCCTTCCCCGCCTCCCAGCCAGCACGGCGCCTCACCTCGTCCAACATCTCCTGCGTGACGACGGAGCCACGTACTTCTTCGAGGAAGGCAAGCCTGGCCTCCTCGTTATCGAGGGTCTCCTGGGGCGTGACACTCACCCTTGCTTCGGCGGTGTAGACCGGCTCCCTGAAGAGCCCCAAGAGCAGGGCGACACCCGCGAGGACGAGCACGACCCCGACGACGAGCAGACGCCGTCTCTGCAAGATATAAAGGACCTCGGAGAGCGAAGGATCGTCCCGCGAGCCCCGTCCGCTAGTAGATGTCACTATTTATCACCTGCTCACGGTAAGCTGCTGGGTCCGAGTCCAGCAGACTGAGCAGGCCCGGCGCCTGCTCCGAGGGACTCTGTGTGAGGATTTCACGCGCCTGTCCGTACCGACCCTGGACGACAAGCGCATCTGCGATGTCGAGGTCCATGGATACAAGGAGCTGCTGCCGCTGCTTTTTCACAGGCCCATTCATATTGTCGAGGTCGGCCGCCGCCATGTGCCTGGCATGCTTTAGATTCTGCAGGCCTTCGCGAGGCTCTCCGGTTCGGACCTGGATCCTCCCGAGATCGTAGAGCCCCTGGAAGTCGATCCTCCTGTCCTTCTTGAGTTCCTCGTAAGCTTTTGCCGCCTCCTCCAACTTCCCCTGCCTCATAAGCGCCTGGGCGAGAGAGTTGCTCGCTATGCCGGCGTTCGGATTGAGCCTGAGCACGTCACGGTAGCTCTCCTCGGCAGCGTCATAGTCTTCGGTGGCGAGCTGGAGGTTGGCAAGCATCAGGTGAGGCAGGTAGTTGTTGGGATCACGCTCAATAGCAATCCTCAGGGCCTGCGCGGACTCGTCGTATTTCTGCTGCTGCTGCAAGAGGAAGGACTGCGCCTCAAGCGCGTCGGTGTCGAACGGGTCGAGACGAACCGCCTTCCGCGAGGCCTCCATCGCCCCCTGCAGATCCCCCGCAGCAGCCAGCCGCTGCTGCTCGGCTGTGAAGTAATCAGACAGGTAGAGTGCCGTAGCCAGCAGGGCCAATACCCCCACCAGAAACCCCACGGAGAATCTGAAGATCACACTGCTCATAAAGGATCACCGCGCATGAGGATAGCCACAACCCCCCCCAAATACCAGGCGCCGCCACGTAATGAAGGCACGAAAAAGACGGGCCCCCGAAGGGACCCGCCTCATGATGCCTAACGTGTTCGGTTACTTACCGAACGATCCTGCGGGCCAGAAGACCACCGGCCACAAGCAGGGCGCCAGCACCGAGCGCGAACAGCGAAGCGCCACCCGTGCTGGGAAGCTCGCTAGCCGCGGAAGCGGAAGCGCTGCTCGAAGCGGAAGCGGTGCTCGTGCTCGTGCTCGTAGAAGTAACGGTCACGGTGGTGGTGCCACCGCCGCCGCCACCACCAGTAGTGGTGTCGTTGTCGATGCCACCGAGGCAGGCGTTAACCTGAGCCTGGGTGATGCCGAGCTCCTGGGCGATCGAAGCAACCGCCTCAGCATTAGCAGCGCTGGCGAAGTCGCCAGCCGAAGCGTCAGCGTCAGCACTGGCGTCGCCATACTGACCCTGCGCAGCAGCCGCTGCCTGAACCTGCGAACAGTCAACGTACTGGACATCAACATTCCCGCCAACCGCCTGGGCGAAAGCCGGGGCGGCAGCAGCCAACACCATAGCCAGCATGGCCGCCAACAACATTACTTTCCTCAACGTTACCTCCCTTTTCGAGGATTTACCTTTACGTGCCGCATTTTTTCATCTCCGGCCCACAATGTCAACACCATTCAGCCTATTTTTTACGATTTTCTTAAAACTTCTTAACAATCTAGCGCACACTCTAAACCGGAGACCGCGTTTCTACTTACCTCCCTTGGGGAGGGACTAAACTCATCAAGGACGGGCGGAGACTGCGGAGTACATCGTGGTCTCAAGGGCGTTACGGCTTCCGGTACTGGCTCCAATGCCGGGCTCGCGGAGCCCCGCCCGATAAATTGTGGCGGTGGCTCGAACTTCACGATCGGGCGTAGAATCAAGCTGGGTGGAGAGGGATACAATCCCTTGTTCTGTGGCGGCTGACGCGGCGGATACGCTGAAGGTTGGATCCGGCGACTTCTACGAGCCCGACGTCTGGCGTACGGTTTCGTCCTGGCCTGCGTCGTCCGAGAGGGTACGGTAAGTGGAGAGGGATATCTCTCGCATCGCCTCGCGGGCCATCCACTCGCTCGTGTCGCTCGCCATCACAACTATATAGTAGGCGTCCTGTGCATCGTGGGAGCCTTCGGGGAAGACGATCCCGGCGTCAGCGAAAGTATCTCCATACGAGCCGATCTTGTGTGAGACCTGCAGCCCTTCGGGGAGAGGTTGGGGCAGGCGGTCCTCGAAAGACGTGTTCGTCATGAGGTCGAGCATCTCGTCGGAGAAGTCGGGGGTCGTGTAGGAGGGGTCGGAGATCTTCTCCAGCATAAGCAGGACGTCGTTCGGGGTGGTGGTATTGGGGATCCAGTACTCCGTCGAGTACGCGCCCACGCTGTACAACTCGTCCCTGATGTAGTTCCTTCCCAGGTAGCGGTCGAGCATCTTCCAGGCCGTATTGTCGCTCTCTTTGATCAGCAACCTGGCGCACTCGCGCAGGGTCATGGTGTACCCGACGGGATAGGTGTAGAGCACACCCGTGCCGTAAGCCTGCACGTCGGAGGCCTGCATGGTGATCTCATCTTCAAGGTCCACCTCGCCGCTTGCGGCCGCCCTGTAGAGCGTCATAAGGACGGGCAACTTGTTGAGGCTTGCCGCAAGGAAGCGCTGGTCCGCGCCCATGGTTACGGCCTCGCCCGTGGACGGGTCGAAGATCACCACCCCGAAGGTGGCGGGATACGCCTGCGCAATCCGGTCGAGTTCGCCCCGCAGCGGTCCCACCTTGTCACTTGTTAGTTCGGTCTCGATGCGAGTAGCGCCGGTGGCGGCCTGAGAGTCGGTCGGCGAGGCGGTCTGTGGGCCTGTCCGCGACTCGGGAGCCTCAGGCCCTGGCCCGACCTTAGGGTCCTCCAGACGGGCTACCGGCTCTTCCTCCATCAAGGTCGGTAGGAAGAGCAATCCTATGAGAAGTGCGACCAGGAACGGCAGCGCCACGAGGAGACGCCGTCGCTGAAGCCTAAAGCGGGTTTTCCTCTGTTGTTTGCGGCGTAGTCGTCGCCCGCGTCGGGTTGTCGGCGTCTCTGGCGGCGTTTGCGATCTGGGTACCGGCGCGTAGATCGGATTCCCCCACAGGCTACTCGCGCCCCGGCACCCGGGGCTACTTGTTAATCGACCTGATAAAGGTAACGATAAAGATCGCTGAGATCAACATCAGCGCGCCTGCCGCGATGAGGCCCAAAGAGACGAAGAAGATGGTTCCTGCTCCGGCTGAATCCCAGGTCTGGGTCGCCCAGACGAAGGCGAAAAGCGAGGCGAAGAAAGTGAGGAGGATCAGGATCATACCTCCAGGCAGGTCCCTTATCTGGATCGCCGCCCGCTCCACCGCGTAGGCCATGCCTCCACGGGCCGGATAGCCGGACTCGCGCACGCTCTCGACGGCGCGCCTGAACTCTCCCTCCCCCGCGAGCCCGATGACGCGAGAGAGGTAATAAGCCTCGGAAGGGGATTTGCCCATTCGCAGCAACTCCAGGTAGTTGCGCCTGTAGAGTTCCACGGCGCCAGAGTGGGGCGAGGCGAGCTGCTTCAGGAAGGCGTGCGTATCGAGGCGCGTGGCGTAGCGGCGGGCCTCGTGCTGTGCGGCGCGGGCCTCGCGTCCCCCTGGACGGCCAGCGCTCTGGCCTGAGATCTCCGCCACCTCCAGAAAGAACATCTCGCGGGAGAACTCTATAGCGCTCTGGCGCTCGCGACGCCGCGAGGAGATCTCCGTCCTTATACCGCGTGAGCGGTACTCCTCCCGCCTCAGGTGGTAGACCTGCTCCTGGTAGAAGTCCCTCTCCTGAAGCGAGTCGGCCGTATCCCGCAGACGGTACGCCTCCTCAAGCGTCTCAGGTATCCTGCGATCTTCCATGAACCAGTGTTTACCCTATGCTCTCGATCTCACGCGCCGAAAACCCCTTCCGGGTCCTGAATGATACCATGAGCGAGTTAAGGCAGAAACCCAACTACTCCTCCCCGAGCTCCCGTCTTTCAGCCTCGGAATCGTTCTCCCACAACCCGTAGAATAACCCTCCCCCACGCACCTTGACGTCGAGGTGGCCCTTGGCGGCGAGATCCTCAAGCATCTTGTCCGCCTCGTTCACGGTGAGCGAGGTTTCCATCGCGGCCTGCGCCGGCGTCAACTCGCCGCGCCTCTGCAGAGCCTCAAGTAGCTCGCGCTCCCTGGCATTCGCCGCCGGAGGCTCCGAGCGGGACTCGACCAGGCCAGCGATCCCACGTGCAAAGACGCCGAAAGCGGGGAAGACCATCCAGCCGAAGACGAAGATCAGCCACCACAGGTCGGTGAAGATAAGCAGGAGTGCCGCAACAAGTAGGATCAAACCACCCGTCACCACGCCGGTTACGGCCTGAGCCCGAGGGCTCATCTT
>DASSJP010000412.1:0-3716 GCA_035691165.1 Rubrobacter sp. | reverse complement strand
GAGCGTCGTACGAACGAGTCCGAACTCTGCTTCGAGGTCTCCGAGCAACTGCGGGGCGCGCGAGAGGTCGCCCGAGGAGCCTGCGTCTTCCAACTGCGCGCAGATGGCGGCCATCCTCCTCGCGCCCATATTGCCCGAGCTGCCCTTGAGCGTGTGCGCCACCCGCTCGACGGAGCTGGCGTCGCCCTCTTCCACAGCCTCTTCCAGTTCTTCGAGCTTGGAGCGCGCGTCGTCCAGGAACATGCCGGAGAGCTCGGCCACGATATCCGTCTCGTCGTCCCCCTGAAGCTCGCGCAGTCCCACGAGCACGTCGTGATCGAGGGGAGCCTGCTCCGTGTCTTCCTCGGGGACTGGTGTCTCGGAGACCCATCTTTCGAGCACGGCGCCAAGGTCCTGTGCTTTGACTGGCTTGGATACGTAGTCGTCCATGCCAGCCGCGATAGCCTTCTCCCTGTCGCCCTGCATCGCGTTGGCCGTCATCGCGATTACGGGTACGCGATGGCCTTCGCCCGCTGCCTCGATGCGCCGTATCTCGGCCGTCGCCTCGTAGCCGTCCATCCGCGGCATCTGCACGTCCATCAGCACAGCCCTGTAAGGGGTGCCGGAGAGAGCTTCGAGTGCCTCCTGGCCGTCTTCGGCGACGTCAGCCAGGTAACCCAGGCTTTCGAGCATGCGCACTGCGACCTTCTGGTTTACGGGGTTGTCCTCGGCTACGAGCACCCTGGCGCGCGCGCTGGTCTTCCGTTCTCTAATGCTGTGTCGGGTTACGAGTTGCGTCTCCTCGCCCGGCGTCGCCTCGCTCATCACCGTCGCGAGGGCATCGTAGAGATCCGATTGTCTGATGGGCTTGGTGAGATAGGCTCCTATCCCGGATTGGCGGGCCTCCTCGCCGTCCCCGCGACGTCCCATGGACGTAAGCAACACCAGCCGGGTCGTCGAGAGGTCGGGGTCGGCTTTGATCCTCCTGGCGAGGTCCATACCGTCTATGCCTGGCATTCGCATGTCCAGAATTGCGAGGTCGTAGGGGTCGGCAGCGGCGGAGTTGAGCTCCTCAAGGGCCTGAGCGCCACCCTCGACGCCCGTGTTCCGGACGCCCCAGGAAGAGAGTTGTTTCTCGAGGATAGTGCGGTTGGCCTCGCTGTCATCAACCACCAGCATCCTCAAGCCCTTGAGATCGGCCTGGAAACTCGGCGCGGGGCAGGTGTCCGCGGGCTGCTTCTCGAAGGTCACCGTGAAGGAGAAGGTGCTTCCCGAGCCGGGCTTGCTCTCGACGCCGATCTCTCCGCCCATCAGGTTTACAAGCTGTTTGCTTATGGCCAGCCCCAGCCCCGTGCCGCCGTAGCGCCGGGTCGTCGAGGCGTCGGCCTGGGTAAAGGCCAGAAAGAGGCGTTCCTGCTGTTCCGGCGACATGCCGATGCCGGTATCCGAGACCTCGAAGCGTACCGTGGCGGTCTCCTCGCTCTCGTCGGCGAGCTCGACCCGCACGATAACCTCTCCCTTCTCGGTGAACTTGATCGCGTTGCCAAGAAGGTTGGTCAGGATCTGGCGCAGGCGGCCAGGGTCGCCTCGCAGCGCTTCAGGGACATCGTACTCGACCAGGCTGGCCAGCTCCAGGCCCTTGTCATGCGCCCGTCCTCCGAGCAGGACCGTCACGTCCTCTACGGCTGAGCGCAGTTCGAAGTCCAGGTTCTCGAGGCGCATGGCGCCTGCCTCTATCTTGGAGAAGTCCAGTATGTCGTTGATGATTATCATGAGGTTCTCGCCAGAGAGCCGCACCGTCTCCGCGTACTCGCGCTGCTCTGTGTCGAGCGGGGTGTCGAGCAGGAGGTCGGCCATGCCCACGATGCCGTTCATTGGGGTACGTATCTCATGCGACATGTTGGCCAGGAACTCGCTCTTCGCCCTGTTAGCCTCCTCGGCGATCAGCCGCGCCTCCACCAACTGTGCCTCCGCCCGCTTGCGCTCGGTGATGTCGCGGGCCGAGGCGAAGATCATGCGCTCTCCACCGTAGTCGACAGAGCCCACGTACACCTCCACCGGAAAGACGGTGCCGTCCTTGCGACGGTGCTCGCCGCGGTGGATCCCGGCGACCTTCCCTGGTTCACCCGACAGGGCGCGTTGCCACAGCGTGGGCTCCGTACGCGATAGTTTCTCCTCTTCGGATAACTGATCGGTCGCCAGATCCTCTACTCGAAGCGAGAGGAGCTCCTGCCTGCTGTAACCGAGCGATCGACACGCCTCCGCGTTGCAGTCGATGATCTTGCCCGAGGCGTCATGGACAAACAGGGCGTCGACAGACTGGTCGAAGAGCTGCCTGAACCTCTTCTCGTTCTCCCTGAGCTCCGCTTCAGCCCGCCTTCGCTCAGTGACGTCCGCCATGGACCCAATCATTCGCACGGCCCGATCTTCTGCGTCACGCACCAGGTATGCCCGGTCCACGACGGTCGAGTACGAGCCGTCGGCGTGCCTGAAGCGGTACTCCTCGGACCACATCTCTTCACCGCTCTGGAGAACGGCATCGACGCTCGATAACACCCTTTCCCTGTCCTCGGGGTGTATGCGCTCTTCCCACCACGCGGTTTCGGTTCGTTGTCCCGAAGGATAGCCGAACATCGTCTCGACGGCCCCGTCCCAGGTCTGCTCGTCAGCGACGATGTCGCTGTCCCAGATCGTCTCGTCGGTAGCCTGGGCTACCAGCCTGTAGCGCTCCTCGCTCTTGCGTAGCTCTTCCTCGGCCCTCTTGCTCTCTGTTATGTCTCGGGCAACGTAGAGGACCATGTCTTCCTCCATCGGCGAGACGGTGCCGGCGAACCAGATCTCTTCATCGCCGATCATCAGGCTGTACTCCGTGTTGACCGGGCGCTGTTCCTCAAGGGCCCGCCTGATGTACTCCAGGAACCCATCGGCCTGCTCGGCCGGGAAGGTATCGTGCAGGGACTTGCCGATAAGCTCCTCTGAAGGCTTGTACAGCAGCGAGGGGTTGGTGGGGGCGATCTCTAGGTAGCGCCCCTGCGCGTCGAGCACCAGGATGACGTCGTCCATGGCCGAGAATACGGTCCGCAGCTCGGCTTCGGAGGCACGCAAGCTCTCCTCCGCGCGCTTGCGGTCGGTAATGTCTTGCATCTGGGAGACAAGGTAGAGTGGGGCGCCTTCCAGGTCCCTCACTACGGAGACGTTGAGCGAGATCCATACCGGGTGACCGTCGGCGTGGGGGTAACGCTTCTCAAGCTGGTAGCTTTGGATCTCACCTTCCAGAAGCCGTCGCACGCGCCCCACGCTGGCGTCCACGTCTTCCGGATAGGTGATCTGTTCGAAGGTGCTCGCCAGCAGTTCTTCCTCGGATCGTCCGAGCATCTCGCACAGGGCGGCGTTGACCTGCACGAATCGGCCATCGACGGTGTTCAGGGCCATCCCGATGGCCGCGTCATCGAAGGCGCTCCGGAAGCGCTCCTCCGCCTCGCGCAACTCCTCCTGGGAGCGCCTGCGCTCGACGAACTGCCCGATCTGGATGCCGACGCTGCCCAACATCTCAAGCATCGCTTCGTCGGGCTGGCGGACCTCGTAACTAAAGAATTCCCATACGCCGAGGACCTCCCCGCGCAGCACGATGGGGAGTGCAAAGGCACCGTGCAGCCCGGCCGCACCCGCGAGAGGCGCCCGCGGGAAGTTGTCGTCCTGGAGTACGTCCGAGATCCAGCCCGGCTCTCCGCCGGCCC
>DASSJP010000411.1:0-4935 GCA_035691165.1 Rubrobacter sp. | reverse complement strand
CAACGATCTGCTGGTTCGCCGTCGAGAGACGCTTTACCGCCGACGTCGCGGCAATGTTGACACCAAGGGCGTCGAGCCTCCTGCGCGCCTCGCGTCGCATGGTGTCCCAGTCAAGGCCGCCCCAGCGGGTGCGCGGCCTCTTGCGTCCCACGAACAGGTTCTCGGCCACGGAGAGCTCAGGGAAAAGGTCGAGCTCCTGAGGGATCATGGCTATGCCAGCCGCCTCAGCGTCGCGCGGCGAAGAGAAAGAGGCTACTTCACCGCCAACCCCGAGGGTGCCCTCGTCAGGGCTGTAGAGGCCGTCCACGATCTTCATTAGCGTGCTCTTGCCCGCGCCGTTCTCCCCGACGAGGGCGTGAACCTCGCCAGGGCGCAGGTCAAAGTCCACCCCCTCCACCGCGACAACGCCCCCGAACCGCTTGGTGACACCGTCGAGCCGGAAGATGGGGGCCACTTCTGCCTCTCCCGCGCGGGGTTTATTTGCCTGGCTCAAGTGCTCTCTCCTCCACAGTCCGGTTGTGGCGGGGCCTCATCCGCGGCGGCCCGCAACCTCTCAAGTGCCTCCTGCCACCTGCTTTCGTCACCCAGCGGCTCGTACTCGCGCACCTCCACCGAGCGTCGGACGACGGCCCGTATCTCCTCCTGCGACGCCAGATCCCCCCCTGCGTAAGCCTGGACCGTGAGGTTCCCCAGAGCCGTGGCCTCAGCCGGCTCGGTCCGCACAGGACGGCGCGTAGCGTCGGCGGTGAGCTGGCAGAGGAACTCGTTCCGTACCCCGCCACCGACGACGTGTACCACGTCCACGCTCTGGCCGGTGATCTCCCCCGCCTGCTCCACCACCAGCCTGTATTTAAGCGCCAGGCTCTCCAGTACGCAACGCGAGATCTCAGCCGGCCCCTCCGGAGGTCTTTGCCCCGTCGCTTCGCAGAACCATCGGATGCGCGACGGCATCTCGCCAGGGGAGAAGAACGAAGGGTGGTCAGGGTCCACGAGCGGCCCGAAGGGGGCAGCCTCTCGCGCTAGCTGCTGCAATTCCTCGTAGGAGTAGTCACGCCCTTCTCTAGCCCAGGTCCTCCTGCACTCCTGGAGTAGCCAGAGCCCCATCACGTTCTTCAGGAAGCGCGTCTTGCCGCCGAAACCGCCCTCGTTCGTGAAGTTGGAGTGCATCGCCTCCGGCGTAAGCACTGGCCGGGGCGCCTCCACCCCCACGAGCGACCACGTGCCGCTCGAGATGTACGCGAAGTCATCACCCTCGGCCGGCACAGCGACGACGGCCGAGGCCGTGTCGTGCGAGGCCGCCGCCGTGACCGTCGTCCCCTCCGCCAGTCCCGTCTCCTCCGCGACCTCGGACGCAAGGGGGCCGAGGTGGGTGGCAGGCTGCACTATCCTGGGGAAGATGTGCCCGGGTATCTGCATGTCGCCGGCCAGGTCGCGCGCCCAGTCCCCTGTATGCAGGTCGTAGAGCTGGGTGGTCGTCACGTTCGTGAACTCGCCGACCTTCTCCCCCGTGAGCCAGTAGTTCAGGAGGTCGGGGATGAGAAGCAGTTTGTCAGCCGTCTCCAGCAGCGGGGAATCACGCATCGCGAGGAGCTGGTAGAGGGTGTTGATCTGGATGAACTGTATCCCTGTCTTGCGGTAGATCTCCTCCCTGGAAACCAGACGAAAAGCCTGCTCCATCATGCCGTCCGTGCGGGGATCGCGGTAGTTGCGGGGGTTAGACAGAAGCTCGCCTTCTCCATCAAGGAGGGCGAAGTCTACCCCCCAGGAATCGATTGCCACGCCCGAGATATCTCCGGCTTCCCCGCCCTTCGCCAGGCCGGTCTTTACCTCCTGGAAGATGCGCAATGCGTCCCAGTAGAGCGCGCCTGACACCCAGACGGGCACGTTGGGGAAACGGTGCACCTCCTCGACCGTCATGCGCTCGCCGTCGAAGCGGCCAAGCACGACGCGTCCGCTCTCCGCACCGAGATCAACTGCCAGGTAGTTGACGCTCATCGTGGATCCGCCACAATGGGATGAGTCTGGGCGCGTGGCGTCACCACGCTACCTTGCCCGCGAACTCGTAACGCCCTGACCCGACGGTAAGAACGGTCTCCCCCTCGCCGGCACTCAGGACCTCGACGTCCTCAGCCTCTTCGACAGGTCTGCCGCCTTCCGAGACGTCGCCCGAGGACGGCACGTGGACGGTGGCCGTGGTGTTTGGAGGGATGGCGACCTCCAGAACGAACCGTTCGCCCTCGATCTTCCAGGCGCTGGAGATCCTGCCGCGCACCGAATCGTACTCGCCCTTCGCGTGGGTCAGGCCGCCGCCGGGACGCGGGCGGATGACGATGCGCCCGTAGCCTGGCGCCCCAAGGTCTATCCCCGCGACGTAACGGTACAGCCACTCGCCCACCGAGCCTAGAGAGTAGTGGTTGAAGGAGTTCATGTTCGGCGACTGGAAGCCGTTCTCCTCCGTCCATCCATCCCACCTCTCCCAGATCGTGGTAGCCCCGTTCTTTATGGTGTATCCCCACGACGGATAGGTGTCATTGTTGAGTAAACGATAGGCAACGTCTGTGTACCCAGACTCCGTCAGGACAGGACACAGGTAGCCAACCCCCGCGAAGCCGGTCGAGAGGTGCCAGTTTTCTCCCTCTATGGACATCACGAGATGATCCGCGGCCGTGGATCTCAGCTCGTCAGGCAGGAGGTCCATGTGCAGGGTGAGGAGGTAGCAAGTCTGGGTGTCGCCCTCTATCTTCCCGTCAGGGGAGACGTAGGCTTCGTTGAAGGCGGCTTTGATGCGCTCGTTGAGATCACTGTACTTCTTCGCATCTTCGTGGCGGCCTGTGGCCTCGGCCATCTCGGACATGAGCTTCGCGTCGTAGGCCCAGTAGGCCGTGGCGAGGAGGTGTTTGGGTGTGTGATCCCCCCTTGGAGAGAGCCAGTCGCCGTAGTTGTTTCCCATCCTGTTCTTGCGGATGAGATCCGGATTGGCCTCGTAGAGATAATCCATCCAGCGGGCCATGGCATCGTAGTGGCGCTCGACGATGCGCGTGTCGTCGTAGGTACGGTAGATCGTCCACGGCACGATAACGCCAGCGTCACCCCAGGCTGGGGCGCCCCACCTCAGGTCGATGAGGCCCGAGCCCTTCAAGAGTGGTGCCACGTCGGGGAAGGCGCCCTCTGGGGACTGGGCGTCCTCGACGTCGACCATCCACTTCTCGAAGAAGGCGGCCACGTCCATGTTGAAGGAGGCGGTGCGGACGAAGACCTGCGCGTCCCCCATCCACCCGAGACGCTCGTCGCGCTGCGGGCAGTCGGTCGGCACGCTGAGGAAGTTGCCGCGCTGGCCCCAGACGATGTTCTCCTGGAGCTCGTTTACCATCCGACTGGAACACTCGAAGTACCCTGTAGGCGGCGTGGCTGAGTGGACGACGCGGCCTGTGACGGCTCCGAGCGGAGGCTCGCCAGGATAGCCTGTGACCTCGACGTAGCGAAAACCGTGGAACGTGAAGCGTGGCTCATAGACCTCATCGCTCTCACCCTTGAGAACGTAACGATCCGTCGCCCTGGCAGACCGCAAGTTCGTAGTATAGATCGTGCCGTCCGGGTTCAGGGCCTCCGCGTGGCGCAGGGTCACCTCCGTTCCTGCATCTCCTTCGACTTTCAGACGCACCCACCCGACCATGTTCTGGCCCAGGTCGAAGACGTAGACCCCGCTCTCTGGCTCGGTGACGCTCTTCGCCTCCACGTCTTCTGTCACCTTGATGCCCGCGTCGGGCTGGGCGACGAGGTTAGTGTCACTTATCTCCTCAGCGTCAATCCCGAACCACGCAGAGTCGTCGAAGCCGGGTTCGTTCCAGCCGGGCATCTCCTTTCGGGCGTCGTACGACTCGCCCATGAGGAGGTCGGAGAAGAGGATCGGACCCGTAGAACACTTCCACGTGCCGTCGGTCGCGATGCTTTCTGTACTACCGCCCTCGTACTCGACGTCGAGCTGCGCGAGAAGCTGAGGGCGAGGACCATAAAGGGCACCCCTGTGCTTGGGGTCGAACCCGACGAACCCGGAGTACCAGCCGTCGCCGAGGACGGCGCCAAGGGCATTGGGACCATCAGCCAACAGAGCCGTGACGTCGTATGTCTGGTACTGGACGCGCCGGTTGTAATCTGTCCAGCCGGGGGCGAGCACGTCATCGCCCACCTTCATGCCGTTTATAGATAATTCGTATACGCCGCGGGCCGTCGCGTAGAGGCGTGCACTGCGCACAGATCCTTCCAGCGAAAACTCTTTTCGAAGGTAAGGACTCGGGGCGAGCCCGTTGGCCAGGTCGTCGTACTCTTCCCCGGTCGGGGGGTCGAAGTCTTCGTCGGGGTCTTCGCCGAGAGAGATCCAATCGCCCTCCCAGTCCGACCTCTCAAGCAACCCCATCTCGAAGATAGCCGGCTCGCTGAAGGGTGAGGGCTCCCCAGCCCCGTCCCAGACACGCACCTTCCACACGCAGCGCGAGCCCGACCGCAACGCCTCACCCTCGTACTCGACGCCTATAGTACGGCCCGACTCGACCCTGCCGCTGTCCCACAGCAGGTTCTCCTCCGATTCGAGATCCTCCTCGTTGCCCGCGACCTGGATACGGTAGGCAGACTGCATCTGGTTCCGCCCCTTCGACTCCAGTGCCCAGCTCAACCTGGGCGATCTCTCATCGATGCCAAGGGGGTCTACACGGTACTCGCATTTGAGCCCTACGGGCCAGAGTTCTGACGGAGCCATCTGTCAGACCGTCACCTTCTCGGACTTCGGCCGACCGGAGCGTTCGGCTTCGATCTCCTCAAGAGACTTGCCCGCGGTTTCCGGCATGAAGAAGTAGCCGACCGCGCCGCTTATGATGAGGAAGATCATGAGGATCACGGCGACGGGTTTGATGCTCCAACTCGCGAGCCCGGGCACGAACA
>DASSJP010000410.1:0-2011 GCA_035691165.1 Rubrobacter sp. | reverse complement strand
GGCCTCTCCGTTGAAGTAGCCCACGCTTCCAAGCAGCCGGTTCCTATCAAAGAGCTCCCCTAGAGGGGGGAGCAGTAGGAACATGGTAAACATCGCAACGGCGACCGGACCGAGAACCGAAGCCAGAAGCACCCACCTCCTCGATGCTCCACGAGAGATCAGGCCAACGCTGATCCAGAAGACGAGCAGATAGAAGAGGGTCTGCGCCGCACCGAGCCAGGCCGCGCCCCGGTCTGGCGACCAGAGCAAGGATAGGAACGTCCATCCCGCATACAGGGCGAAGAAGCCCGTTACCACGATGCTTCCCTTGGATCTTGGGATGGGTGGCAGCCCAGCCAGCGAGACCGCGAACATAAGCGCGGCGAGCGACAGGACGAGGGGAGCCCACTCGCCCAGAAAATATCCTCCGTTGGCGAGGCCCATCCACGAGATAAGAAGCACTATGGCAATCAGTGCTACGGTCGGCGCTGCGTGGCGCCGTTTCCCTGAAGAAGAACTCGGGTGACAGTGTGTCGGCACCCTCGAACTCGATAGCCCCCTGATGCTCCCCAGATCCGACCCCACAGCAACCTCCCTCGATAAGTCCTGCATCGAGGGAGGAAGATGGCTGGTTGAACCTGGGGAAGCGTTCTGGGTTATCGGCGGCTGCCTACGGCCCGCCACACAAGCAAGGCTGAACCACAGCAAAGCAGCACAACGCCAAGTAGCGCCAGATAGAGTAGAGGACCGCCGGTGAAGGGCAGCACGCCCTCGATCCCTCCAAGCAGATGTCCGACGCCCGTGGCTGCAGCGCCGGGGTCATTTATGGGATCTTTGGGGTCTGAGGGGTTTGCGTACTGCACGCCGAAGGGCGTTGCGGCGAACGCGGCCGCGGCCTGGCTCAGGACCAGCACGAGCGCCGACAGTAGCAGCAGGACTAAACGTGTAGCCACGGGCCTTGTGATGCTCTTGCTCATCCTTGTCGCCTCCATCAGACATTTTTGGTTACTAAGTACAGTATGTGGCCTTTAGCGGCCTTTCACATCGGCCAGGTGGCACATTCTAGCCTCGAAAACGGGCGCCCGGCGGGAAGGGTCATGTAAGCTCCCACCGGGTGGGCTCGACGTTATTCACGACGAGGCCGAGGACACTGGATCCGGCGCTCTCTAGGGTCTGCAGGGCTTTTCTCAACTTGTTCCTGGTCGTGCCCTGCGCGTCCAGGACAAGCAGGACGCCATCGGCCCGAGAATCCAGTTCGAGAGGATCGCTGAAAGTCCCGATGGAAGACGGACCCGCCGCGAGCAGGTGTGGGGAGTCGAGAAGCACATAGTCGAACCGCTCCCGTGCTTCTGTGACTACCTCCGAAAACCGCCCGGAGCCCAGCAACTCCGTCGGGTTGGGAGGTATTGGCCCGGCGGTCACCACATTCAGGTTCGCGAGCGGTGGTTCCCGCAGCAAGTCTTCCAGGTCGTGCCCGTTCGTCAGTACGTCCACCAGGCCGTAGGAGTTAGACAGCCCGAAGACCTTGTGCAGGAGCGGACCGCGCAGGTCACAATCCATGATGAGGGTCTTGTGACCCGCCTGGGCGAGCGCTACTCCCAGGTTGGCGCAGGTGGTGCTCTTGCCCTCTTTGGGACCGGGGCTCGTCAACACTACCACCGCAGGCGTTGACATCTTCAGGATGCGCAGCAGGCTCGCACGCAGCGTCCGGTAGGCTTCGGAAGCGCCGCCCGCGGGATCGTCGAGGGTCGCCAACCGCCTGGAGAAATCGTCCTTCGCCAGCTCCATGCGGGCCCGGCGTTGTAGCTGAGATCTCATTTTCCTAGCCTCGCTTCCTGCTCTTGTCTCTGGGAGCTTCGAACCTGGGGATGACGCCGAGGGCGGGTAACCCGGAAGCTCGCTCTATCTCCTCGACTGACCGCCAGCCGTGGTCCAGGTTCTCTAAAAAGAAAGCCAGGAGCACGCCCAGCATCGCTCCCATGGCGAAGCCCAGAAGGGCGTCCCGGGACCGGTTGGGGCTCACGGGCGCGTC
>DASSJP010000409.1:0-3023 GCA_035691165.1 Rubrobacter sp. | reverse complement strand
ATCTTTCTCCGAGAAGCACTCCACGTCGCTCGGTTTGAAGTACCAGGGGTTGTACGTCTTCCCGATAACGCTTCCGTGCTCACCGTAGACCTGGAAGCCCTCGTGCCAGTCCATGCGGACCTTTATGGTCAGGTCGAGGTGGCCGACGCTCCCTTCGGCGAACTCGACGTCAGAGAACCAGCAGTACGCGCCGAACTTCTCGACGAGCCGGGTGCGCACGGCCACTATCTCCCCGCCAAGGAAGCGGGCCGTGTCGAGCAGGTGGCTCGCGTGCCCGAGCACGTAGTAGCGTCTTAGGTCAGCCTTCGGGTTGCCCTCCGGCCTCATCGCACTCTCGCTCGCCTCGATCACCGGCTGCAAAGCGTCGGTCATGGTGTAGCGGTGGGTCGAGTCGCAGTACCAGGCTTTCAGAGCGATCATCTCTCCCATCTCCTCGCGGATGAAGTCCCGGGCGAATGCGATGCCCTCGTCGAAACGCTTCTCTGTGCCGACCTGCACCACGAGCCCCGACGCCTCGGCGGCGGCGCGCAGCTCTTCGCACTCCTCGACGGTGACGCCCATCGGCTTCTCAACCAGAACGTGCTTGCCAGCTTCGAGGGCCTTGAGGGCCATCGAGACGTGGAACTGGTCGGCGATGGCGACGATCACTGCATCGACGTTCGGGTCGGTGAGCATGGCTTCGTAATCGCGATATGCTTTCTCGGGTGCGTGGATGGCTATCACCCTCGCAAGGAGGTCTTGCGCTACGTCGCAGATGGCATAGAGATCGGCATTCTCCGCCTTCCTGCACGCCTCGAAATGCGCAGCCTGAGAGATCGGACCAGCCCCTAGCACCCCTATCCTGAGCTTGTGGGCACTTCTCAAACCGCTACCTCCTGAGGTGAGTTGGTCCAAGCCGGAGGGCCTCCTCCGCAACGTTATATTGGTGCGGTATCTCGCCGCCTCAGGTTAGCGGGATTTTAGGAATCTTGCAGGCTCAAAACTTACGCTTTGTACCGTAGCTACGCATGGTTCATCTGCGGAGAGTTTCGAGGCGTGAGAACTTTTGGAAGCTGATACCTGATGGTTGTCCGCCATTTAACCCAGATTTAGCGCGGAGTTTACATACTTGCAACTAAACGTGGTTGGTCATGCCCTATTATCGAGCCTGTGAACTGGCTTGTGTTCTTAGTCCTCAGGAAGAAAGGAGCGTACGGTTGAGACAGATCGCGCGTCCAAAGTTGCTTGCAGGATTGTGCCTAATTTTGGGACTTTCGCTAGCTCTTGCGGCCTGCGGGGGGGCCAGCGGCGAGCAGGGTGGGAGCGGCGAAAACGTTTCTGGCAAGATCGCCGTCGAGGGTTCGAGCACCGTGCAGCCCATTACCCAGGTTGCGGCGGAGGCTTTCCATGCCGAGTACCCCGACGTAGACATCACGGTCGGTGGCAAGGGCACGGGCGATGGCTTCGAGGTTTTCTGCACGGGTGAGACCCAGGTCTCTGACGCCTCCCGTCCGATAGAGCCGGAGGAGATCCAGGCCTGCAAAGACGGCGGGGTCGAGTACATAGAGATCCCTATAGCCACGGACGGCATCTCGGTCGTGGTCAACAAGCAGAACGATTTCGCCACTTCGATTACCAGCGACGAGCTGAACACGATGTGGGCACCCGAGTCAGAGGGCAAGGTTACCCGGTGGAGCCAGGTGAACCCCCAGTGGCCGGACCAGGAGCTCAGCCTGTTCGGTCCTGGCACGGAGTCGGGCACCTTCGACTTCTTCACCGAGAAGATCAACGGTGAGGAGGGCGCGAGCCGCACCGACTACAACGCCAGCGAGGACGACAACGTGCTCGTGCAGGGCGTGGCCGGCGACGATAATGCCCTTGGCTACTTCGGATACTCCTACTACGACCTGAACAGGGACAAGCTCAAGGCGCTCGCGGTGGACGGCGTCGCGCCGACCAAGGAGTCGATCCGTTCTGGCAAGTACCCGCTCTCGCGTCCGCTGTTCATCTACGTCAACGCCAAGGAACTTAAGAAGAACAAGGCGCTCGAGGAGTTCGTCAGCTACTACACCTCGGAGGAGAACCTCGACCAGATCGTCGAGCAGGCCGACTATGTGACGCTCGATCCTGCTACGGCTGACGAGGCCCGCAAGCAGTACGAGGACCGCACGACGGGCACCATCTACGACAGCAACGGAGACCTGCCCGGTGGCGACCTCGAGGCCGCCCTCAAGCAGTCTCAGTAGTACGGGTTTGTCGAGAGAGGAGACCAGATGTAGTATTTGGGCCGGCCACAAGCCGGCCCAAATACATCTTAGCCGAGGAGGTTTCGGGGTTTGGCGGTTGAAGTAGGAAGGTCCGCGGGCGAAAGTTGGGAGCGGGAGAGGCGCTCCAGGCACGTCAGGGAGCGGATCGTCAAGGTCGTGCTCACGGCCTGCGCCTACCTGTCCGTGCTCACGACCATCGGGATCGTCCTGGTCCTGATCTTCGAGACGATCAACTTCTTCCGCGAGGTGCCCATCCTCGACTACCTCACGGGGACACGTTGGGCGCCCAACTTCGCCGATGCGAGCTTCGGCGTGCTGCCCCTGGTGTGGGGCACGTTTCTCACGACGCTAATAGCCATCGCCGTGGCCATGCCCGTCGGGCTCCTGGCCGCCATCTTCCTCTCCGAGTACGCCTCCAAGGGTCTCAGGCGCTGGCTCAAGCCAGCGCTCGAGGTCCTGGCTGGAGTGCCCACCGTCGTCTACGGGTACTTCGCGCTCACCTTCGTGACGCCACTCCTTCAGGCGACACTCTTCCCCGAGATCAACATATACAACTCCGTCTCGACGGGCCTCGTGATGGGGGTCATGATCATCCCGACCGTGGCCTCAGTGAGCGAGGACGCGATCTTCGCCGTCCCGCTCTCCTTGCGGGAGGGGGCTTACGCGCTCGGGGCGACCAAGAGGGAGGTCGCGACCAGGATAGTCGTGCCTGCCGCCCTCTCGGGCATCGTGGCCTCCTTCGTGCTCGGCATCTCGCGCGCCGTAGGGGAGACCATG
>DASSJP010000408.1:0-4321 GCA_035691165.1 Rubrobacter sp. | reverse complement strand
TCCTGTTCATGCTGGCGTTCTGGGTCCTGGTCATAGCGCTCATCGTCGCGCTGGTGGTCTGGACCGTCAACCAGGCCCAGCAGGGCCGTTAGCCCGCGTGGGGGCAAGTGCTACCGGCCCCGAGGGGGCACGGCGTCGTGGATTACCCCGAAGCGTCGTGGCGGCGGGCCACGCCAAATGGGACGGTTCATCGCGTGTCGAGCCTCAGCGGTGCGTCGGCGAGATGCCCCGGGGTGCGCTTCTACCACGAGCGTATCCGCCAAGGCGAAGTAGAAGGGGTGACAAGAGTGGAGCTCCTCGGTACGGCAGAGCTGAAGGAGAAGCTGGATCGGGCCGACGACTTCAAGCTCGTCATGGTCTTGGGAGACTGGGAATACCGGGCGATGCACATCCCTGGCTCCCTGCGTATCGACACGGTCGAAGTAGGGCTAGAGGCACTCGACCCCGATGAGGAGGTAGTCGTCTACGACTCCGGCCTTTCTTGCGTCGCGAGCTCCAGGTTCTCAAAGATCACGGGTACGAGCACGTGAGACGCCACGCCGGTGGACTCGAGGAGTGGGAACGCGCGGGGTATCCATTGGAGGGGAGCGCGCACCGACGGGGCTAGTCGCCCAAGGAGGTCTCATGGCCGCCAAGAAATAGCGTCTGCGCAAGCGGAGTCTCGGTGGAATCGATGCCATGGATGGTTGGTTCGAGTTTGAAGGTCACCGGATCTGGTACCGGCGCGTGGGTGCGGGCGAGCGGATGCTCTTCTTGCACAACGGCGCGGACTCCCACCTGTGGGATTACCAAGTCAAGCAATTCCGCAAGACCCACGATGTGATCACCCCTGACCTGATCGGCTTCGGGCGCTCCGACAAGCCCGACATACCCTACACACTTGATCTGTACGCCCGCTTCCTAGAGAAGTGCGTCGACGAGCTTCGGCTCGCCCCTGTTACCCTGGTTGGCGCCGGCGTGGGCAGCGCTGCGTCTCTCCGGTACGCGTACACGCACCCAGAGAACGTGCGCACGCTCGTGCTCATAGGCACGCTCACCTCCGAGACGGTGGCGGCCGGCGAATACGCCGTGTGGATCCCGCTGATGCAACTGCGTCTCCCGCGAGCGGCGGCGCGGTTTCTGGTCAGGCGAGGCCTGATCCCGCGCTGGCTACCAGGGCGGGCGATGCGCCGGGCGTTCGGAGAGAAGGTCGACGAGTCGTTCGCCGCGTACCAGAACGAGCAGCGCCGGCGCGATCGCAGGTCGATCCTAACCGAGCTTAGCATGGGCGAGCACAACGCCACCTACGCCGCTCCCGACTCGGCACCCCCGCCGGGGTTCCCGCCCGTCTGCTCGATCTGGGGCGCCGCCGACCGGATCTTGCCCGCGGCAGCCGGTCGCGCGTTCTGCGACGCGCTAGGCCCCGACGAGCGGCACGTGCTCGAGGGTGCTGGACATATGACCCCCCTAGAGCGGCCCGATAAGGTAAACGCGATCATCGAGTCGTTCCTCCGGCGCTTCGTGCCAGCAGCATCCAGCGAGCCATCACGCTTTGTACACGATGAAGGAGGTCATGGATCATGACTAACACCAGAGTTCTCTTCATCAGCGACTCGATCGGCCTGGGGCACGCCGCGCGTGACCTCGCCATCGCTCGGGAGCTGCGCCGCCTGGACTCAGGTATTGAGATCATGTGGCTTGCGACCGACCCCGCCCGGCACCTGATCGCCGAGACAGGTGAGACGCTTCTTCCGGAGACGGAGGAGTTTGCACACGAAACCGGCATTGCTGAGGACGCCTCAGAGGGCTTCTCACTCAATGTCCTTCGCTACGCGCTTAGGGCGCAGAGCGCGTGGAAGCGCGCCGTGGCCGCGTTTGAGGAGGTGAGTGCCAAGTATCCCTACGACCTCCTCATCGGAGACGAAGCCTACGAGGTTACGATGGCACTGGACAAGCGACCTGAGCTCAAGAAGGCCCCGTTCGCGATGATCTACGATTTCGTCGGCCTGGATGCTATGACCCGCAACCCGCTGGAGCACCTGATGGCCTACCGGTTCAACTGGTTTTGGGGTGGCGGCCCTCGCGGCAATCCACCCACCCAGGAAGACCTGACCCTCTTCATCGGGGAGCCGGAAGATGTTGCCGACAAGCCCTTCGGCTGGTGGCTGTCCAACCGCCGCGAGTACGCACGCCGCTACTACCACTTCGTGGGCTACGCTTTCGGCTTCGATCCCGCCGACTACTCGGACAAGAAGAAGGTGCGCGTTGCCCTCGGCTACGATACGGAGCGTCCCTTGGTCATCTGCTCGGTGGGCGGGACGGCGGTGGGAGCTGACCTGCTTCGTCTGTGCGCCGCGACCTACCCGTACATTCAAGAGCGAGTAGGAGACGTTCGTATGGTGCTCGTGTGCGGACCACGCATCGATCCAGCGACCTTGCAGGCACCTTCCGGGGTAGAGGTGCGCGGGTATGTGCCGCGTCTCTACGAACATTTCGCCGCGTGCGATGTGGCCGTGGTCCAGGGCGGAGGGACCACGACGCTGGAGTTGACCGCACTGCGCACGTCGTTCATCTACTTCCCGCTTGAGGACCACTTCGAGCAGAACCTGGTGGTGGCGAATCGGCTTGCACGGCACAGGGCAGGTGAGCGATTGCTTTATTCGCAGACCACACCCGAGACGCTGGCCGAGGCGGTGGTTGGGCAACTGGAGCGTGAGGTGAGTTGGTCACCCATCCCCACGTATGGTGCCCGGAAGGCCGCTGAACTGATACATAAGCTGCTTGTGGGATGACTCCAAAAGGTCAGCACGTTAGGGACTGGTCATAGATGGTACGCCCGACCACAAAAATAGACCATCCTGGTCGAGCTACTACGGTTGTTCCTGACGCTAATCTGAGAGCGTGAGGACGGAAAGGAGGAGAGTAGATGCCACCGCATTGCGATTCGATGGACGGACCTGTAGTCAAAGCTGCGATGAAGGCCCTGGACACCCATGACGTGAGAGCCGTTCTGCCTTTTGTGCCCGAGGCTGGCGAGGCAGAGGTCACAGAGGCCTTCGAGAAGGTGATGAAGCTCAGGATGCAGAGCCCCGAAGCCAGGGAGATAGCCGATAGGCACTTCTTCGAGACGGTGGTCAGAATCCACAGAGCAGGAGAGGGTGCTCCCTTCACCGGACTCAAACCGGCAGGATTGGGCCACGGTCCTGTAGTCCCCGTAGCTGAGAAGGCGATCGAGAACGGTTCCGCTGAAGCGCTCGTCAAGCTGCTTACGGACACGGTCGAGGAGCAGATCAGAGAGCGCTTCAAGCACGTGATGCGCCTCAAGGCAGAAGCCTCCGGGAAGGGCGTTGAAGAGGCCCGCGAGTACGTGGAGGCGATGTTAGGCTTGGAGGTGTACTCGCACAAGCTATACGAGTGCGCCCACGCCAAGCCCCACGGTGAGGATGCTCACCACGAACACGACGCCTAGATAAGTGTTGTCAGGTTCATGCCCACAACTCCTTGATGCGCCCTTGAGGACGGCCATGATACGGTTGACGTAGAATCCGTAGGTGTAGGCTGTCACCTTCGCCGCGATCCTGGTGGCCAGTCCCACGAGGGTGGTCGCCAGCGTCTCCGAGACGGAACTCCCGTTTGAGGCTCGCCAACGCCACCTCCACCTGCTGCCACTTGCCGTGCTGCCGAGAGCGCTCGGTGACCAGCCCGATGCCCGCTTGGGCCAGGGCTCGCTTCAGTGCCTCGCTGCGGTAGGCCAGGTCCCCGAAGAGCCTGCGCGCGAGGCTCCCATCCAGGTTCGCCGCCTCCAGCAACTCCCCGGTCAGCCTGACCTCGGCGACGTTGGCGGCGGTGAGTTCGTAGGAGAGGGGCACCCGGTTGGTGGAACAGAGGAGGTGCAGCTTCACCCCCTACTCCGAGAAGGAGTCCCATCTCACTCAAGAAGCCCCCTCGAAGCCCGCCGACTGCTTGACCTGGCGCGGGTGCAACACCGCTAGTAGCGTCGAGTCCACCATCAGCGTCTCCGGGTTCCCCACCAACTCGGGCAAGACGGCACGCCTCAAGGGCTCCAGGTAGCGCCTCAGCTTGCGCGCGCGGCGATGGAACGAGGATGGCGAGAGGTCGACCAACCCCGGGAACAGGTGGGAAAAGAACCTCTCTACGTCGCGCAAGAAGGAACCCTGGCTCTCCGCTGCCCGAAGCTGTTGGAACAGCACGAGGGTTATGACCTCCGAGTCCGAGAGCCGCTTTATGGACGCGTAGCGGGCGCCCCCGGGGTTGAGGAGGGTGTAGGCGTCGTCTACCTCGCACAAGAGCACGATGAGCGCCTCTTCCGTTCGCGTGAACC
>DASSJP010000407.1:0-4509 GCA_035691165.1 Rubrobacter sp. | reverse complement strand
CAACACGGCCTCGCCCTGCTTGCGGGAGGCCAGACGGCCCGCGACGACGAGACCTCGCTTCGCCGTACGAAGCGCTGCCCAGAGACTATCCGTTTCTATTTTGTCCACAGCGGGTTTCGACGCGGCGTAGCGGGTATGCGCTTCGCCGGTCTTCATCCAGGCGGATGGTGCGGAGGGAGCATCTGCATCCTCCGGGAGGAAAGGCTCGCGGAACATCAGGTTCAGGTGGACGGGGCCTTGCGGTGTTCGGATGGCGCGGTAGGCGGCTTGATCCACTGTGGTCAGGACCATCGCGGGGTCGATACTCGGGTCTGGGGCGGGGAGGTCGAAGCGCCAGCGTACGTAATCTCCGAAGATGTCGGGCTGGTCGATCGACTGGTTGGCTCCGGTCTGGCGCAGTTCCGGTGGACGGTCGGCGGTAAGCAGGATCATGGGCACGCCGTCGGTCGCTGCCTCGACTACCGCCGGGAGGCCGTTGGCGACAGCAGTCCCCGAGGTCGTGATCCAGGCCGCAGGACGCCCTGTGGCGCGGGCGTAACCGAGGGCGGCGAAGGCCGTTCCGCGCTCGTCGAAGTGGATGAGGTTACGGGCTCTCTCGTTTGCGGCGATCGCGGCGACGAGGGGTGTCGAGCGCGAGCCTGGTGCGACGCAGAAGAACTCTACGCCGCAGCGGAGGAGTTCTTCGACGATCAGGTACGCCCAGAGGCGGTTAGCTCGCGGCGTGTCCCTGTTCAAGCCCGAACATCCCGGTGAAATCGCCGATCTTCTGCTCGATCTCGGCCCACTCCTCATCGGGCACGGAGCCGGCGACGATCCCAGCCCCCGAGAAGAGCGCGAGCTTCCTGCCCCGCACGAGCCCCGAGCGGATTCCCACGGCGAACTCTGAGGCCTCGGCCCCGATCCAACCTATCGGACCGGCGTACCAACCCCGGTCGAACGGTTCGAGAGCGTGTATCTCTTCCATTGCCTCACCCCGCGGATGGCCGCCTACGGCAGGCGTCGGGTGCAGCGCGTCGAGCATCCCCGCATCAGTCACACCGTCTCTCAAAGTCCCAAGGACCTTCGACCTCAGGTGCCGCCCCCTCGCCAGCTTCATATCCGAGATGTCCTGATCCATGTCCAGTTCCTCACAGAGAGGCGCGAGCGCTTCCTGGATTCCTATGCGTACGTAGGTGTGCTCGGAGAGGTCTTTCGCGCTGTGCATCAGGTCGTCGCGCAGTCCATCGTCGTCCGCCGACGATGCCCCGCGCGGCCTTGTCCCGGCCACGGCCTCGCTCTGTACGGAGCGTCCATCGCGGCGGAACAGCCGCTCGGGAGAGGCCCCGAGGAACGCAGCACCATCCTCAGGCTCGGCGTAAAAATGGAAGCAATCTGGTGTTGCCGCTTTCAGGCTCTCGAGGAGCAGCGTGGGATCCAGGTCCCCATCGAAACCGAACTCCACCCTGCGGGCGAGCACGACTTTCCCAAGACGCTCCTCCGAGAACGCTGAGAGTGCCCGCTCGACATTTTCTCTCCATCCCCGCAGGTCGGGGCTATCTTCACGGGAGAGGGGTATGGGAAACGAAGTTCCGGACGCTCCAGACGGCAACGAGAGCTCTTCGATCTCGCGCAGTATCCTGGAGGCGTTTTCCGCGTCTCTGGGGAGCACGAGGTTGCAGACCAGAGTGGTCTCGCCTTCTGTTTCGTGCAGCTCGAAGCGCGGGAGGACGAAGCGGTAAGCGCCGAACGCCTTCCACTCCCCGTCGGGCTTCCTCAGGGGATCGAAGCGCATTCCTCCGTAGTAGCGCGCGCCGGAGCCACCTGAATCTGGCAACGACGCGAGCACCTTGGTCAACGAACCGGCGCCGTCAGAAACGTCTGCCTCCCGCAGGTCCGCCGCTCCCACGGCCGCTATCCCGGCCCGATCCTCGCGCCCTGACCAGTACGACTTCGGGAACATACGTTGCTCCCGCAGCCACATGAACGGGTCTATCCGGCCAGCGGGCACGGCGAGGCGCACCACGCGCTCCTCCGCGACGTGATCCAACCCCGAGAGGGCGCGGCTCACCCGGTCCGCCATGAGCCAGCGGGCACCGTCCGGCGCGCCGGTCTCACGCGTGGATCCCGAGTATTCTCTGCTCAACAAGATCTCTGCCACCTCATCATTACATAACGTAGTGTAGCAAGGAGTATCTAACGGTATAGCGGGTTCGCTCACAATCGCCGGTGGGAATTACGGAACACACTAACCGTACAGCCTGGGATAGAGGTCCTTGTAGCGGGCGTAAGCTGCCTCGTAGTCCGCCTCACCTGGCTGTATGGTGCGTTCTGGCTCGGGAGTGAGGGCGAGCGTATCGCTGGCCGCCTGGTAGACGCCGGAGGCGAGGCCGGCCAGGAACGCAGCGCCACGAGCAGAAGCGACAGCGGATATTTCATCTGGCAAAAGCCACAAAGGGCGACCGAGCACGTCAGCAAGTAGTTGCCGCCAGGGTTCGCCTGAACTTCCGCCTGTCCCACCTCCGGCGAGGCGGAGCTCGGGAGCTGTGATCCCCATGGCCTCCAGTGCTTCGAGGCCCTCGCGCAGGGCGAAAGCTACGCCTTCGAGGGCTGCACGCAGGAGGTGGCCGCGCCTGTGGTCGAGGCCGAGGCCGGTCCAGGCGCCACGCGCGCCTGCGTCGAAGCGAGGCGTCCGCTCCCCGCTAAGGTAAGGCAGGAAAGCTACGCCTCCCGAGCCCGGCGGGACGGCGAAGGCTTCCTCATACACCACTTCCCAGGAGACGCCGAGCAACTTGCGGACCCACTCCAGGGCGAGTCCCGCGTTCTGGATCGCCGCCATCGAGTACCAGAGTCCGGGGACGGCGGCGCGGTACAGCTGAGTGCGACCATGTGGGTCTGGGTCAGACCTGTCCTTCGGCGTCACGATCTGGCCTCCCGTGCCGACCGTGAGCTGCACCGGACCCGGCCGCAGGAGCCCGGTACCTAGCATGGCGGCCGCGGTATCGGCCCCTCCTGCCGCGACAGGCAGTCCTCGCCGCAACCCAAGGGCGCCTGCGGCGTCTCCCCTTAGCATCCCTGCGACGCAAGCAGAGGGGACCAGCGGGGCGAGCAACTCCGTGCGCAGTCCGATCTCCTCGACCAACGTGTATGACCAGTTGTCGGCGATGAGGTCGTAGAGCAGGGTGGCCGAGGCGTCGGAGGGCTCTGCGGCGGCCTCATCCGTGAGGCGCATCCTGAGCCAGTCCTTCGGCTGAAGCGCCCACCGGGCACTCGCGTAGATGTCAGGCTCGTGGCCGCGCAGCCAGAGGAGGCTCGGGCCCGCCATGCCGACGGCAGGCGGGTTGGCGAGACGGTAACTCAGGCTCTCGTCGAGCCCACGATAGGCGGAGAGCTCCACGCCGGAGCGGGCGTCGGCCCAGAGGACGGCGGGTCTCAGGGGACGGGCCTGCGCGTCAGCGAGGACCACGCCGTGCATCTGACCCGAGAGCCCGAGCGCCGTCACCTCCGCTCCATGCCGGCCCACGGCTGCGTCGGTCGCCCTCAGAACGGCCGCCCACCAGTCTTCAGGGGAGGATTCTGCCCACCCTGGACGCGGTGCGCGGACGGAATATGGGGCGGAGCCCTCGCCGAGGGCGGTACCGCCCTCCTCCATGAGCAGCGCTTTGACGGAGCTCGTCCCGAGGTCGAGGCCGAGGAGCACCAGGGAAACTTACGCCCGCACCGGACTGTCTCTCATCCGAGCACCCCGTGCTCTTTACCCTTCGCGCGCAGGAAGGCGAGACCGTCCCGAACTAGGGCGTCGGGGTCCCCGACAACGTCGCGCCACAGCGCCGTCGCGCCGATGAGCGCCTCGTTCACGGCGGCGAAAGATTCCATCGCGAGTGCGCCGCCGTAGTCGATCTCTTTCAGGCCGCGGAATACCTCGTCCCAGTTGACGTTCGCCGTCCCGGGCGTGCCGCGGTCGGACTCGGAGAGGTGGATGTAGCCCAGGCGAGGACCGAGGCCGGTGATCGGCCCGAAGAAACCCTTTTCCTCGATGTTCATATGGTACGTGTCCAGGTGAACGAAGACGTTCGGCTCGTCTATCCGGTCAAGTAGTTCCGAAGCCTGAGAAGCGAGGTTGACGAGATATGTCTCGTAGCGGTTGATGGCCTCGACTCCGAGCTCGACGCCGTACTCCGCGGCGCGCCTGGCCGTCCCCTTGAGGACGCGGGCGACGATCTCCAATTCTTCTGGCTCGGGCGGCTTGCCCGTCAGCGTGCCGACGTGCGTGTAGAGACAGCCGGTGAGTATCGGAGATCCCAGGGCGACCGTCGCCGCGAGAGCCCCATCGAGGAAGCGTTCCGCTCCTTCGGGGTTGGAGGGCATATGGACTTCCCTGGGCAGGCCGAGGGAGCACGCGCAACCGAGATCGTAGTCGTCAAGCAAAGAACGGGTATGTTCGACGTCCATCGAGCCGGGATCCAGCAGCGGTATCTCGACGAAGTCAAGGCCGGCCTCGGCGGCGCCGGAGATCACACGCTCGGCCCCCTC
>DASSJP010000406.1:0-4571 GCA_035691165.1 Rubrobacter sp. | reverse complement strand
CAGGGGTGATGGACGGACTTCGCGCCTCTCGCTCGTCGTGGACCCACAGAAGCTCCAGCATAGCGTTATGGAAGAAGAAGCGGCGGTTGGCTGTGCCCTGGCCGGGGTGCACATTGGAGGAACCTTCCACCAGGCCGAAAGCCACGAGTCGATCTGCTTCCGGCGCGCCAACCTCGCTACAGATGAATATATGATCGAGCTCAACCCTCATTAGCTCTCCTTACCCTTGAGCTCGTATGGCCCAACCGACGATCAGACCTATCCCCTGAGGTCCGCATGCTATGGCCGACGCCCCTATCTCTTTCTCGTGCCGAATCGTTGCCCGAGCACCCGCAGCAGGAAGAGTGGGTTGCCGAGCAGGTAGCGGCGCCACAGGCGGCGGGGCTCCACGAGAAGACGTGCCAGCCACTCGAGGCCGTTGTCCGTGAGGAAGCGCGGACCACGACGCAAACTGCCCGAGACGTAATCGAAAACGGCCCCGCCCGTAAGGGCGACCCCCGCCTCTATCCTGTGGCGGTTCTCCATCAGCCAGATCTCCTGGAGCGGCATCCCGAGACCAACGAGGAGGATATCGGGCTTTGAGGCTTTGATCTCCTTCAATACCGTCTCGTTTTCCGCGCTGCCTGCTTCGTGGTCGAAGTATCCGTGACGGACGCCGCAGATATCGAGCGCAGGATGCCGCGCCTTGAGCCTCCGCGCAGCCTCTTCGGCCACGCCGGGACGGGCGCCGAGGAGGAAGAGCGAAAGTCCTTCGGCTTCGGCGAAGGCGGCAAGCCGCCACGCCCAGTCGGCGTAGGTGATCCTGGCCGGAATGCGACTACCCAGAAGCCTCGCCGCGAGCATCACCCCCACTCCGTCGCAGAAGACCACATCGGCGCTGTCGAAAAACCTGCGCAGCGCCGGATCGTCGTGGCAGAGGTTTAGGCAATGGACATTCACGTTCAAAGCCAGACTTAAGTCCCCGCTCCTCGCCAGGCGCTTTATCTCGGCCTGCAACACATCCTCGGATATCGGGTCCACACCCACCCCGAGAACGTCCACCCTGGACGAATGGCCTTTTACAGAGCGCGCCACAGGGCTTCTTCCAGCTCGCCGAACCGGGCGTCCCATGAGTTCTCGCGCGCGAGCTCGATCCTCGCCCGCATCCTCTCCTCTGTCTCTAAATCGCCCATTTGTCGCAGAATCTCTACGTAGTCGTGCGGGTTCTCGGCGAGGTAGATGTGCTCGCTGAGATCCCGCATCGCCGGAAGGGGAGCCGCGACGACGGGCTTGCCTGTGGCCAGGCACTCGTAGGTCTTGGCCGGCGAGATCCCCCTGGTGAGAGCATTGACCCTGTACGGTAGTACGAAAGCGTCAACGCCAGCGAGCGCCTCCGGAAGCTCCGCGTGGGAGACCTCTCCCCTGTAATCTACTATCTTCAGAAGCTTCTTCTCCGCGCCCCCGAGGCCGCCCACGATACGCAACGCGAAGCCTGCTCCGGTGATGGCCTCCATGGCATCGAAGTCTATGCGCTTCCTGCTCACGTCACCGAAGAAGCAGACGGTGCTTACCTCACTGTCGAGATGCGGGTCCTGCAGAACCGCGAAACGCTTGTAGTCCACAGCGGGGCCGCTCAGGAAGGCGTCCGGCCTGACGCGCCTCGCCTTCTCCAGCAGGTGGGGCGAGGTGCAGGAGACGAGGTCTGCGCGCAGGAGGAGCTCGCGCTCCGTCATTGCGATGTCCTTCGGGGCGCCGGGGAAGTGCTCGTAGTCGTCCGAGCAATCGTAGAGGACGAGCCTCGGGTCGAGGCCGGAGATCAGACCTAGAGTCGTCCTCGTCGGCAGATAGGCCACCACAATAGAACTGGAGATTGTCCTCAGTTCGCGGAGAACGCGCGGGACGAAGACTTTCTCGTTCGACCAGCGGAACGCCTTCCAGGTCGGC
The DNA here is from genome assembly GCA_035691165.1 of Rubrobacter sp. Lineage (GTDB taxonomy): Bacteria > Actinomycetota > Rubrobacteria > Rubrobacterales > Rubrobacteraceae > Rubrobacter_D. The sequence continues at coordinate 2,648 of DASSJP010000406.1, read as the reverse complement.
GGGGCCGTGAGCGGCGCGTATACGGTGAGGTTCCTCTCCCCTGGCAGCTTCCGTCCTCCGGAGCGACGGACCCGCGAGAGCACCTTGCGCAACGAGGCCCCGTTCAAACGGGGATTCGACAGACCCGTGGTCTCGACGAAGACGGTCGGATATCCGGCCCTGGCGAAGAGGGTGGCGAGCGTCTGGTGACGCTGCCAGAGGAAGCCCCACCGGACACCGGAGAGGATCACCACCGGCGGCTTCTGCACGCCGGGACCTACTACTCCCTTACCCTGTCCATCAGGGCGCCCGAGGGGTTGGGCATCGCTCCATCGCCATAGAGCCTGTCGAGGCCGAAGAGGTTCAGGACCTCGATGGTCCTCTCCAGCCTTCGCGGGCTCGTTTGGCTGCGCCATCCGTCTACGGAAGGAGCAGGCGCGTTCTTCCGGCTCAGGGGCGATGGGCGTTCCAGATTTCCGAAGGCGCGGCTGTCAAGATCCTCACCGAGAAAGGCGAAAAGGCTTCCTAGTTCTTCCTCCGGGTTCACCAGCAGGTTCTCGTAGAAGGCGAGGTGGATCTGGCCCGTCTCGAACTGCTTCAGGGGAACGTAGTTATCTATGCACCAGAGGAAGAGGTGACGCTCGAAGTCGTCGCGGGCGGCCCGTATCTCCGCCTCCATGGGGAGGAGGAAGTCCTCTACCAGCTCCTCCTGCTCCATCGTCACGGAGAGGTTGTCCTTCCACCCGAGCGCGAGCCGAGAGGCGACGACGGCGCAGGGATGCCTGAGCAGGAGAATGATCGGCATGCCAGGGAAGTTCGCGTTCATCCAGCCAAGGAGTAAATTGGCCCTTATGTCCTTGATCAGACGCCGCCTAGCGACGAACCGCCCGTGGAACCGGTCCGTCCATGGGTTCCTGAGCCCGCCGGTGAGCACGAGTCGGGCCGGCTCCAAAAACTCCTCCCGCCTGTCATCGGGCCTCAGATATTGTTTGCTCCGGAAGTGTTTGAAAACACCGACCTCTCTCGGATTGAAAGGCTCGAAGACGTAGCGATAATCGCCCCTGTGGTTGATGATTTCCGATAGCCATGTGGTCCCGCTCCGCCCGCTACCCGCGAGGAAGACGGATCTCCTGTGGTCTCCTTTTCCGAGGTCCAAGTAGAGAGCTGCGAGTATCCGCGAGAGCGGGGCGCCGATCACAGTACCGGCTCCCTCCGAAACGTGTCCCTGACCGCGCCCGCGAATGAGGCGAGGAACCGGCGGTCGCTCGGGTAGAGGCCCAGTGAGACGAGCACGGCGAAGAAGACCGCGAGGGCGAGGGGCGCGAAGAGAACGAGCGCGGGAAGCCCCTCGGAAACGGGCAGTAATTGTCTGACGACGAGGGTGACTGTGGCTGCTGCGCAGCCGGCGAGCAAGGGTTTGCCATACCTGGTGTCGTAGGGCCAGAAGCCCAGCCTGCGGCGGACGAAGATCAGGGACGTTCCGTTCGCCAGAATGAGGGCCGCGGCCGTTGCCGCCGCGGCGCCTGCGACGCCGTATGCTGGCACGAGCAGGAGATTCAGCGCGACGGCAGCGACCGCTGAGCCGACGGTCGAGACCATGACAGCCTTCTGGTGGCCCGTCATCGCCAGGAGACGGGCCGTCGGCCCCATCGAGGAGTTGAAAAGCTGGGCGGCGGAGATCACCACGATCACGGGCCATCCGAGTACGAACTCTTTGCCGAAGAAGAGCATGATGTCGCGCGCGAGGAGCGCCGTCACGAGGAAGAAGGCGAGGGCGCCGGTGAACGCCCATCGCGAGACGTCCCCGTACAGACGGCCCAGCTCACCGAGGCGTTCCTGGCGGTATAGGCCCGCAGCCAGGGGTGAGAAGACGCCGCCGAAGGCGATCAGAACCAGGGTAGAGAGCGCAGCCGTGCGGGCGGCTGCGCTGTAGACGCCGACGGTCGGCACGGGCTCGAAGATACCGAGGACGACGACGGCGGTCCACAGGTTCGAGTACTGGGTCACGTTCGCGACGATCATGGGCGCAGAGACTGCGGTGAGCTCCCTGCTTTCGTACTTGGCCTTGCCTGCGAGCAGACCGGGGAACACCCGCGGCAGGCAGGCCAGCGCCAGGGCCGCGCCGAAGATCATCGAGAGCACGTAAGCCGCCACAGCCCCGAGTATCTGGACGCCGAGCAGGTAGAAGAAGATGAGGAGCACCAGGTTCGCCAGGGGTCGTGCCACCTGCCCGACGAACGCGGCGTACTTCAGGGTCCCGAAGCCCTGCGTCACCCAGAGCGCCATGCTCATGAAGGTGAGGAAGGGAAGGGAAGCGGCGAACGCCCTGAACATCGTCGCGAGGAAAGGCTTTCCGAACACGTCCTCGGCAAGGAACCCGGCCCCGGCGAAGAGCAGAATCGAGAGCGCAAGGCTGAGCGCCAGTGTCACGGCGAGGGACTGCAGTATCGTGCCACGCACCCTCGCGGTGTCGCCCCCTGCCCCGTGGTGGGCGACGTAGCGCACTACGCCGTTGTCGAGCCCGAGCTGCGAGAGGATGCTCGCGACCTGCACGACCGTGATGCCCAGGGCGTAGAAACCAAGCTGGGCAGGGCCGTGCATCCACGCCACAGCGGCGTGCGTCGCGTAGCCGAGGAGGCGGCCCACGCCCTGCCCGGCAGAGCTCACGC
>DASSJP010000405.1:0-2590 GCA_035691165.1 Rubrobacter sp. | reverse complement strand
AATCGCCCTGCGCAGCACTTCGACGGCCAGATCGTACTGGCCGCGCCCCTCGTAGAGTGCGGCGAGCTCGATGAGGAGGTCAAGGTACAGCCGCCGGAGCTCCCCTCGCTTGCCCTCAGCCAACTCCTCGTAGCGATCTTCGGGCAGGAGGTCGCCCGCGTAGAACTCGATAGCTGCTCGGTAGGCCGCAGGATCTCGAGAGCGGCGGGCTGTAGCGGCAGCTTCCTCGAAGGCGTCGACGTCCACCCACAACTCGCCTGCTGGACACAGCACGAGTGATTCGCCTTCGGACGCCAGGTAGCGGGAGCCCGCATCCGGGTCGAGGACCTTACGGGCGGCGTGCAGGGTCTTGCGTAGGTTGTTGGAAGCGGCCCCTCTGTTCGCGTTGGGCCACAAAGTGTCCATGGCCTGCTCGCGGTGGAGGCGATGACCCGGAGACAGAGCAAGCAGCTTAATGAGGTGCGCGGCCTTTTTGAGGCGCCATTGTTCATGCTCTAGGGTCCTGGCGCCTAGAGAAACCCGAAACCCACCGAGCAACCATACACGTACCGCCTCGGACCGCTTGACGCCTTCAAAGCCAGCAGGAGAACTCATCCCATCCCTCGTCTGCTCTCCAGAGAGTAACCCTTCCCAGGCTATTGCTTGCTCATTTTCTAACAAGATTGAAGCACGTGCCAATGAAGTAACGATGAATCGGGCTAACGACAGCCCATCTGTTGCAGATCGCTGTGCAAGAGGTGGACTTTAGGAGACCTTTGTCGAGCCTTCTTACTAGGTGACCTTAACATCCTGTAGGCTAGGATGGCCTGGAACGTGTCCAGCCCTGCTGTCTCTAAGGCCGTCTGGTTAAGAAGGCCCAATACTAAGTAAGGTTCCCTTAACCCGCTAGGTATCTAAGACCCTGTAGAAACCGCCTAAAGGCGGATCCTCTCCTAGAAGGTTTAGTGACCTTGGCGAGTCTCCTTAACTCGGAGGACTTCTAAACCTGCGGGGATAGGATGCTCCGGTTAGCTATCATCTGCGTCGCCTGTTGAACCCAGCTCCGGTCAAGGAGACCTGAAACGTGGTCGGGCTCCTCGCTTTCAAACGGCGCGGAGCGCTCCTTAGAAGTCGCGTTGCAGTGTCAGTTGCAGTACGAGGCCACGGAGCTCATCCATGACCTCTACCGATCCCTCGCATTTTACCTGCAAAATGTAACTTTTTCAGAGTGGAGCCGAGGGGATTCGAACCCCTGACCTCCGCCGTGCAAAGGCGGCGCTCTCCCAACTGAGCTACGGCCCCAGACCTTGCCAGGAAGCGAGTTTACCGCAGTTGCGTGACGAGGACTATCTGCGGAGGAGTATGAATACCGTGCTGGATCACATACTCTCGAAAGGTCGTTTCGTGACGAGAGGGTGCGTTTGGCCTTGACAGTATGACTATGTGCGATATGAATAGAGTAGCCGGTGCCCACGCTTCTCCTTTCCCTTTCCCCATTACCCCTGAAAGGCGGGCACCGGCATCTCGATGTACGAGCACCTTACCATCCCGCTTCGCCATTCCGCCGCCTTTTCAACAGGCTTAACCGAACCTTAACGCGGGGTAAGATCTGAGCCAGCTTGACTGCCTTCGTGCAGTAGCTCCCTTCGGGGCGCGCCAGGCTGTACAATATTCCTGCCATGAGATTACCGGACCGAGAGGTGGGATAGAGATGGCCCTCTACGAGTACAAGTGCGCAGGCTGTGAGGATCACTTCGACCTCATGCGCCCGATGAGCGATGCGGACGCGCCGGCGGATTGCCCCGAGTGCGGGTCGACGGAATCTAGGCGTGTGATCTCCAACTTCGCATCCATAACCCCGGGGGCCTCGGCCCTCTCGACCAACCCCGTCATGGACGCCCGTATGGCCCGTGGCGGCGGTGGTGGATGCTGCGGCGGGGGCTGCGGCTGCGGCTGAGAAGAACTTGGCCGGAGGCACATCGGAGAAACCTCCCGAAAAACTACCTGACCTGGTCCTCCGGGGCATAGAAGAATTCAACAGGGGCGAGTTCTTCGAGTGTCACGAGTACCTCGAAGAAGCCTGGATGCAGGAGTCAGGGCGCGTCCGGTATCTCTACCAGGGCATCCTGCAGGTAGGCGTCGGCTTCTACCACCTCCAGAACGGCAACTGGCGCGGCGCCACCGGCCTCTTGCGCAACGGCACAGTTCGCCTCAAAGAGTTCGAACCAGCAACCCTCGGCGTTGACGTGGCGAAACTGGTCCGAGAGAGCGAACGTTGTCTGCAACAACTGGAATCGCTCGGGCGCGAGCACATAGACGAGTTCGACGCATCAAAGATACCAAAGGTGAAGCGAACGATATAGTTGCTAACCGCCGCCTTGCGTCATAGCTCGCGCAGTGCGGGGAGTAGTTCTTTTTCGGCCCATTCGAAGAATAGCTTCTGGTGGTCGGCACCGATCTGGACGAGGGCGATCTCGTCGAAGCCGGCGTCGAGGAACGGTTTTATCTTCTCCACGTGCTCTTCGACGTTCGGACCGCAGGGTAGTTGCTCGCCGACCTGTTCGGGGGTCACGAACGAGGTGGCGGCCTCGAAGGAGGAGGGACCGGGCAG
>DASSJP010000404.1:0-5870 GCA_035691165.1 Rubrobacter sp. | reverse complement strand
CTTTTGCTCTTCAATGCGCAAGCCCCAAGAAGTGTTTAGCAGCTCATTGCGCATAAGTGATGCTGTAGGGCTCCTTCCACGCACTCAGGTGAATAGAGTAGGCTAGTGAGGACGCGCGTGACCGTTTGCCCTTAGAGGAGGTTCCGATGCCCTGGATGCCGGAGTTCTTCACCACCCCAATAGCCGAAGCCCGACGCAACGGGGAAGCTGCCCTCACCAACGATGCCCTCCCCTACTATGAGGGGATCATGGCCGACGAACCCGAAGCGCTCGTGCGCTCCTTCGCCGCACAGCATCCTGTCCTGGACGACCCCCGTGTCGGCTACGTTGAGGGCGAGAGGGGGCTACACGCCTTCGTTTTAGGGACGGCGCAGTGGCTGCGCGAGCGCGACGCCGTGGTGGAGAACGCAGCCCTGACGCACACCTCTACCCGTACCGTCGAGGAGGTCGTGCTGCACGTTCTCGCAGACGACGGTGGACGGGTCGAGTTGCCTGTGGCCATCGTGAGCGACCGCAACCCCGATCGTACGCTGAAGTTGGTCCGCGTCTACCACAGCATGTGGCCGCTCACGGGCGAGCACGGCGTGCGTTCTTCTCTACTCCCCGCAGATCCTGCGCTACAGCTACCCAGTGGCCTCGTCAGCGACTACCAGAAGGCGCTGGCGAAGGGTGACGTGGAAGGTATCGTAAGAACCTTCGAAGCTGACGGTTACGTTCGTGAGCCGAGCGGCAGCCAGTACCTACACCGGGGGACCGACGAGCTTCGGGCCTTCTACGCGGCGCTGTTCGGCCGCGCCAGCGGGATTCTCCAGCGAGGGCTTGAGCCCATTCGGAGCTTATACGAGACACTGTTCAGCGATGGCGGTGGGATTCTGCTCGAGCACTGCACCCTTACCGACGACGGCGTGCGGTACGCTATCGAGTACAATGTCGTGCGTTGGGGGGAGGATGAGGTGCCTCCGCAAGCTGGGGTTGCGGTATACGAGCGTGGGAGCGGTGGGCTCCTCGCAGCGGCGCGCATCTACGACGACGTGGAGCCGCCAGCCGTCTCCGACACGTCCGCCGGCTAGCCAGAATTTCGAAAAACAATACAGCCTATTGAAAAAGTCGGCATTGAGCTGATTGCGACCACTAATCGGGCTCGAAACACCCTGAAATCGGCGTATTTGGTGCCCGATCTGGCGTAAAAGCGTGCACCAAGGGAGTTATTCGACAGGCTGACCCCTCCCTACAGCATCACTTAGAGGCTCCGCGAATAGGTCAAGGCTGTCGGGAAGGACGACCTGCCCAGCGGGAGCGTCTCCAGCCCTCCCTGATGAGCCTTCTTACAATGATGACCACCTCCGAGAAGGCTACCCAGAAGTCGATCACCCTTCCTCTCCGTGCACCACACGAGCTTCTAGTGGGCTAGCTTCGCTCGCACGAGCCGGTCCGCTCCACTACCCAGCGCTTGGTTTCTTGGAGATCTCTGCGAGCAGTCCACGCTCCTCTAGACGCTTGTAGGTGAGATCCGAGTCGTAACCGCGATCCAGATTTACGCTTGTTCCCTCGGGTAGTCCTCCTACCGATGCGCCAGCGTGTTCGAGGGTAGTAACCAAAAGCGGCGAATCATGGCGGTTGGCCGGGGCGGTGATGGTGCCCAAGGGGATGCTACGAGCATCTACTGCCGTCGAACGTTTGGTGCCTTGCTTTCCCCTGTCTACAGGGCTCCTTCCGGCCTTCTCTCCGCCGCAAGGGGCTTTTGAGTTGCAGCAGTCAACCGCCACCTTAGAAAGCTCCAACCCGACGAAGCGATCGTATGCTTCGAGCGCCAACTCGCGCAAGGCATCCATCACCCCCAGTTCGATCCACTCGTCGCGTCGGTCCCTAAGTGTGGTGGCCGAGCACGTAGTGTCGGCGATCCTCTCATAAGCACAGCCGAACACCAAAACTTGCACCAGCTTCTCGAAGACCATGTGATCGGGGATGCGGGGCGGAGGCACCCGAGCGGATGTCTCGTTTGCCTCTGTGGTATGAGGGCCGAAAACTGTTGCCAGATGGGCTCGATGAGGTAAGGTGGGAGTGCGGGCACGGGCATCCTCCTTGGTCGTGAAGCGTAGAGAACTCCTCAGATGATCGAGCATCCTGTGTCCGCTTTCCATTGAGGTCCATCGCTCCCTATCCGCGCAAGCTCTTACTCGACTTTGTTGGCAATATTCGTTGAACTCCGGGCAGCGAAGGTCACGTGGAACGCTCCTTGCCCCGACCCGATGAGCCAGGATCACGGAGAGGAATCGATCCTCCGTGGAGTAGTACTTCCTAGAATTCATTTCCTGGGTAGCCAGGAGAATGACTTGGGTTAAGGCGTTGCTCGGAAGTTGGGTGCCGAAACTATCTCCTGCGCAGGCGGCTGAGCCGCCGAAGCAAGAAGAGCGCTGCGAAGATGGCGAGTACGGTCGCCTTCACTACAACACCCCTCAGCCGGGGAGCTGCCGACAAACCTTCATTTCCGCTTCCCGTGTGCTGCTCCGAAGCTCCGTACTGCTGGTAGCTGGCCCTGTACCCGAGCAGCCGTCCTACTGGTGCTAGGAGGTCGAGGATGGCGAAGAACGCTTTCTGCACCGGTATTGGAGGACTTGTGAGGTAGACCTCGTCTTTGTGCTCACTTGCCAACACCACCAGCTGCAAGGGATTCTTGGGTAATCCCGCCTTGGTGGCCTTCCCGCCTCTAGCGAGTCCCCAGGCAGTCTCGAAGCCGCTCTCCATATTGAGCGCCGGGCGGAATTCGCCCGAGAAGCGGGCCTCCTCTTCGTCGCTCGGGTTGCGCCAGGCGTGTACGACACCTAAGAGACGCCCCGAACCCCTCCTGATACGAGCCTAATCTCTTCACCTGCAACGCGGCCGCTGAGCACTCCCGGGATCATCTCCGTGCGCTCCTGCTGGTGGGAATGGATGTGCTCGGGGACAGACCAGCCGGGTGGGGCAACGAACTCGAATTCTAAGGACTGGTCGTTCTAGTCTTGGGGAACGTCATCCGCTCCCCGGTAAGGGGATTTTCTATACTCTCACCCCGATATGCCATTATGTGCCTCTACGCCCTATTCCCTTGTTCTTTTCGTCACAACTCCTACTCTACATTACGACCGTCTTCTGAGTATTACGACGTCGAGGGGAAGCGAACTTCGGGAGATCCATCTCAGGCGACGTTCCGAGAACCTCCACTCGAGAACAGGAGCCAGCGGTTCTCGTTGTCGCGACCGACTCAGTGTCGGCCACCATCGATTAGGACAACGAGACAACGCTTCAACGTCAAGCTTGCTCCGGTCCAAGCAAAGTTCGGACAAAGATCTCTATTTCGTAAGAGTGGGTATTTGGAACGCATACGGCCTTGAGCGATCGGCAGATCGCTCTTCGGACGGTTGCTAAGGGCAGGGCGCACCCCCACAATGGGACCGAAGCCCGCAACCGGGAGGTGTTACCCGAAGGTGCTCCGAGCCGTCCGGAAAAACTGGTTCTCTTACGACTTCGACGTCTTCGACCGGACCGGGACGAGGGTCGCTACAGCCGACCTGGCGAACTGGCGCGAGAACGCGAAACTCGACGTCGGAGGGACACGCTTCCTGGCGCGCCACCAGGCGTGGGCGAAAGAGTTCGTACTCGAAAGGGAGGGCGGCATGACGGTGGCCGTGGCCGAGAAACCGAGTGCCTGGAGGGAGACCTTCTCGCTGGAGCACGGCGGCATTCGCTACGAGCTGAGGAAGGAGTCGCCCTGGAAAACTTCCTTCGTCCTCTCGAGAGATGGTGTTGGGGTTGTAGGCTCGATCAGGCAGAAGTCGTTTTTCGGAAGGGAGACGATCGTGGAGTTGCCAGAGGAGCTGCCGGTCGAGGTCCAGGTTTTCGCGTTGTGGCTTGCAACGCTGATGCGCAGGAGATCAGACTCGGCTGCCGCCGGCGCGAGTAGCTAGAGGTCGCCAGAATGCTAGCCCCCACCAAGCCGTGCTCGCAAAAACTCTAAGGTGCGTTCCCACGCCACGTGGGCCGCCTCAGCATCATAGGAGTCGGGACGGTCCTGCTCGAAGAACCAGTGATCGACATCAGGGTAGGTGTAGAAGGTGACCTCGCACCCGGCGGCACGTATGGCCTCCTCGGTCGCCCGCACGTATTCTACGGGTTCCCACTCGTCTACCTCGGCGTAGTGCCCCAGATACGCTGCTCTCGCGCCGCTGTAGTCGGTATGCCCGCTACCATAGAAGGCGACTACCGCTTTCACCTGTTGGGGCTTGAGGGTCGAGAGCAGCAGAGCCCAGGCGGCCCCGGCTGAGAAGCCCAGGGTCGCAAGCCCATCTCCTTTCACGGCCTCATGATCCAGGAGATAATCTACTGCGGTAGTGAGCTTCGCCTCGGAGCTTCCAGGGTCTTCCTGACGTTGCAGGGCACCTGCCTCTTCGATGGTCTTTGCGGTGGGACCACCGTAGCGGTCAGGTGCGAGTGCCACGAAACCCTCGGCGGCGAGGAGATCACACACCCCCTCGAAGAAGGGTGTTAGCCCCCACCAGGCATGGAGAACGAGGACGCCGGGCCCATGTCCACCTTCAGGCACGGCCAGGTACCCCGTCCCGCCGTCCACCTCAAACTCCGCCATAACGGCCGCCTCCCTCGCTCGATGGTCTCCTGGCGAATTATCCGCGAGTCAGGCTACTTCCCAAGGGCCTGTGTCGAATGATCACGTGGCGGGATGCAGAGCGGCATGCGGGCGCACGCCCACTACTGCTTGTGCCAGCGCTCTGGCCTCTTGATGTGCCGCGCGGCCTTTGCTCGTCAGGTGGCCTCAGACTGCTGGCGTGCGCCGCCGTGGCTGACAGCCCACTCCAGGGCGTAATCGGCGACCTCCTCGCAGCCGTCCTGGCCAACCGTGTAGTGAGAGCGTCCGGGGAACTCCTTGTAGTCCGTGACAGACCTGATGTGACGATAGTGCTTGACGTTCGACTCGTTCACCGCGGGCGGCACGAGGTTGTCGTCGCCCCCTGCAATGAAGAGCAAGGGCGCCCGATCCTCGTTCCTGAAGTTGACGTAGGTGTCCTGGTGGCCCGGCGAGAAGTTGACAAGAACACCAAGCCGCCTGGCGCGGGGACGTGGTACCGATCGTAGACCTCCCTGGATTCTTCCTCTGAGAGGGTGTTGGCGAAGGCGTAGTGGAATTGCCCTGGTGTGAATGGGACGGCCTTGTGGCGGTTTGCGGGGTTCCTCAAGACGGGGAAGCTGGGGCGAGCACGCGGTATCCGCGGTCCTCATAGCGCTCGACCCACTTCTCCCAACTGCGCGGCGTCATCCAGAGACCGTGGATCAGGACTATCGTGTCGATAGTGGACGCATCGGGAGAGTTGTCGGTCATGGGGTCCTCCTTGTGACGAGGTGCCGTCGAGCCGGCGGCTAGCGTGTGACGAAGTTATCATCGAACCTCTTCCAAGTATTTATCTCACGGCACTTAATGCTCGGGGGCACCGATTATTTGCCCCTGATGGGATACGATCTTTTTCGATGCCTGACCACCGATCTCGTCTCCCCCTCCTACAGGATCGTGTGGTCAGGATGCTTGTGAGGGTGCGTGAATAGTACCGTTTTCCGCACCTGCGAGGTAGAAGTGACTGCGTAGCGCACGGGCGGAGCGCCCCGCTAACCTCGGATGGCGAAGGTGCACGACGCGCCGCAGGCGGTAGACGCAAGAGCCGCCCTCCGTACGGTCTTGCCCGGAAGCCAACCCGGCCTTCGATCGAATATCTTACTAGCCGGGCGGGACCAAGCCAATCCGGGAGTAGGGAGCGGTCTCCCATCTCCGCACCTGGGGCCGAGGGAGCCAATAGTGCAACCGGCTACTTTGGGATCATTTGTGA
>DASSJP010000403.1:0-2914 GCA_035691165.1 Rubrobacter sp. | reverse complement strand
CGATGCTCTCCAGGTACTCGCCCCTTGCCCAGGACCTGGGCCGCGGCTACGCCGTCCACGAACTTCTGGTTCGGCACCGACGAATTTAGAAGGGACATGTGGACACGGGTGTGGGCTGGGACGAGGGTCTCGCTCTACATCGCCCTCCTGGCCGCGCTGCTGGACCTATTCGTCGGCGTCCCATTCGGCGCGGTCTCCGGTTTTCTGGGAGGCAGGGTGGACGGCGTCATGCAACGCACCATCGAGATCCTCAACGGCATACAAAATCTGGTCGTTGCAATCCTCGCGATGATCGTCTTCCAGCCCTGCATACTCACGATCAGCATAGCGATCGGGCTTACAGGTTGGACGTACATGGCCAGGATAGTGCGCGGCAAGGTGCTGCAGCTCAAGAAGCAGGAGTTCGTCCTCGCTTCGCGCTCCCTGGGGGCCGGCGGGCTCCGCCTCATGTGGAAGCATCTCATACCCAACTCCCTCGGGCCCATCATCATCTCCGTCATGTTCACCATACCGGACGCGATCTTCGCGGAGGCGTTCCTCAGCTTCATCGGACTCGGAATTCAGGCGCCCAGAGCCTCGCTCGGGTCCCTGATCAGCGACGGAGCCGGCGAGATGCGCTTCCATCCTCACCTGCTTTGGTTCCCTACCACCGTTTTGTGCCTGATCAGCTTCAGCCTGTTCGGCGACGGCCTGCGCGATGCCCTCGACCCGCGGATGCGGAGGTAGTCAGAAGCGGCGGTCCAGCCCGTCTTTTCGTGCAAACGTTTTGTCATTCGGAAAGTTCCAGTTCCGCAAGCACGGGGTAGTGGTCACTCGGATATTTCTCTGCCTCCTCGTCGCGCAGGATCTCGTGCGAGCGTATCTTTACCTGCCCGCGTCGTCGCGCACGAGAACCCAGTCGATCCGCCCCGTGAGCTTGTCCGTGTCTTCCGGCGTGAACTGCGCCCCCTTGAAAGCGTGGAAGGTGTATGCGCCCTCGTCTTCCTCGTTCCCGGCTGCAAGGAAGGTATCTACGAAGCCGTCTTCTATGAAGACGCGGTATGGACGGGTGCCCGGCCTGCAGTTGAAGTCGCCCGTGATGATGGTCGGCAGGTCGCCGTGGTTCTTGCGCGTCTCCTCGGTCCGCCTGAGGATGAGGCTGTTCCCTTCGACACGGGCGGGCTCGCTGATGTGGTCGAGGTGCGTGTTGACTTGCAGGAAGGTCGCGCTGTTCTCTCGGCAGCACGGCCCAGTTGGCCGAGCGGACGACCTCGTTACTCCAGCTCGCCGAGTACTCCTCAGGCGTTTCGGGAAGCCAGAACCCGCCGGAGTCGAGCGCTTCGACCCGCTCGGGGCGAAGAATATGACGGCGTACTCCTCGACCTCTCGGTTGCCGTACACGGGTCCGGGCAGGCGGATGTATCCAGGCAGCTCCCTTTCATAGACTTCGCCGTTCTATCAGGTCCGGTTCGCAACGCCTGATGGTCTCGACGTTCATGGCCGCCCGCTTCTCCCAGACGTTGACGCCACCTCCCATGTGAGAGGCTCCCCTGATGTTGAAGCTCATCACCCGCACGGAACAGACCACGACTTGCCCTCCTCGCCAGCCCGCATGAATTCTAGTGCACCGGATACTCAGTAGCGGGAGAAAAGCGGCGCTGGCGGGTACATTACCCGGAGTCAGAACGAGAGGAGAGGTCTTTGAAGATAGCGGTGCTGACAAGCGGGGGCGTCGCCCCCGGCATGAACGCCGCCGTGCGGGCGGTGGCACAGGCGGCGTTCTCGCGTGGCTGGGAGGTCGTCGCGGTCGAGGAAGGGTATTACGGGCTGCTGGAAGGAGAGATCCGCCCCGTGGACCGCGGCGAGCTCTGGGGGTACGTGCAGCAGGGAGGGACCATACTCGGTACGGGCCGTTCGTCAGATTTCGAGGAGGGGGATGAAGGCAAACAGCGGGCGATAGAGCTGCTCCGCGAGGCTGGCACGGAGGGGCTAGTCGTGATCGGGGGCGGCGGAAGTCTCTCAGGCGGGCTGGCGCTGCACGAGCTCGGTCTGCCCGTGGTTGGCGTCCCCGCAACCATAGACAACGATATCCCGGGCACCGAACTATCCATCGGGGTGGACACGGCCGTGAACACGGCGGCATCTATCATAGACCGCATAAAGGACACGACAACCTCCCACCGCAGGGCGATGATGGTCGAGGTGATGGGGCGCGACTCGGGCTTCCTCGCGGTAATGAGCGCCATCGCAGGAGGGGCCGACGCCGTCATGGTCCCCGAGTTCGAGACGAAACCCGACGAACTGCTGGAACTCCTCAACGAGTCCTACGAGAAGGGCAAGCCGCGCTTCACGGTGGTGGTGGCGGAAGGTACCTCTCCCTCAGCCGAGGAGATCCGCGATTACGTCAACGACGCCGGCGGCTCATACCAGGCCGACCTCACGGTCCTCGGGCACATCCAGTCAGGCGGGAGCCCGACATCTTTCGACCGCATACTCGCCTCCCGAATGGGGGCCGCTGCGGTAGAGGCGCTCGCCAATGACGATTCCGGAACGATGGCCGGTCTGAACGGGGACAAGATCGAACGTGTCCCACTCGACGAGGTCGCAGGGGAGCAACGCCCACTCGACCGCGAACTCTACAACCTTGCGGGTGTCCTCTCCGCGCTGCCCGAGTAGAGCCAGGAACTCGCACACCCGCTAGAATGGCGACGCCGCGACCGAAGGCAGGGACCAAATGTGCTCAGGAAACACGATACTCGAAGCCATAGAGACCAAGAAGATCGGCGAGGCGTTATCTGACGAACTCATTCGGTACGTGGTTGAGGGCTACACGGCTGGAGAGGTTCCCGACTACCAGATGGCCTCGCTACTCATGGCGATCTTCATCCAGGGGATGGGTTACGGGGAGACGCTCGCGCTGACACGGGCGATGGCC
>DASSJP010000402.1:0-6633 GCA_035691165.1 Rubrobacter sp. | reverse complement strand
GGCGGTAGTGGCCTTCGTGGCCGTAGCCCACTCTCTCTCTGGTTGGATCGGCGCTCTCGAACTGGCGGGTGGGGCTCTAGTGTGGCTGGTGGCGCTGAGTCTCGCGACCGCCTTTTTGGAGCCGCTGTTTAGCGCGGTCGCGCTCTGGCCGCTTTTCGGAGGGGTCGCGGCGCTGGCGGTCGTGGCTTCCTTCTCGTGGCGTGAGTGGGTCGCGGGTGCACTCTTGGCGGTGACAGCAGTCCCGGGCCTCGTCCTCCTGGCCCCGCTGCTCGCGTTCGAGGCTATCAAGGTCGAGGATGGCGCGGTGGTTGGCGTGGCGTCCCTCCTGCTGCTTCTGGGCGGACTGCTTCCGCAACTGTTGCTCATAACGGGACGGGGCGTGCTCGAGGCGGGGAACCAGAGCGGGACCAATGCGCCCATTTCCCAGGAGAAGTTCCTTCATCGAAGCTCGTAGAAAGAGTTCCTGGAAGTGCGCTGCATAGCTTTGCCCACACCGTGCCACGAACCCGACGACCAGCCAGAGGGCGGCTGAGGGGTCGGCTCCCTGATGCAGCCACTATGATTCAGTAGCTGGGCACCTCCTCGGGTGCTTGGCCGAGGCTAGGCGAACTTCTAAGAACGCCGTTTCGCAGAAAACCCTTTCAGGTACTTGGGTGAATGAGCTTAGTTCACCGCTTTGGTCAAGAATAATCAGCAGAAGCATCAATCTTGATCATGGCAGTGGATCCACTTAGCGGTACCTTCCAGAGTAGAGGGACCCGAAGTGGGAATCCCCAAGATAGTTGACAACCCAGGCGGCGCGTTCATTGGGGGAGGCGTCCACACGCCACCCACCACGCCCAGAAGCTACGGAACCGGGGTGCTTGTTCTAGGCGATACCCCCCGCGACCGGAACGGACGTGTACAAGCCCAGGCGCGAGGACCAACAATAGGGGCGGCTCCGTAGGTTTCAGGCGGATGTAACTCTCTAGGTGTGGGTTCCCTCCTCCGAGAGAGTGCTCCCCGGTGTCAGTCAGGAAGGAGTGGATGGATATGCCCCCGCATTGCGATTCGATGGATGGCCCCGTGGTCAAGGCCGCGATGGTGGCACTAGAGAGCGGCGACGGGAGAGCCGTTCTGGCGTTCGTGCCCGAAGAGGGAGAGGCTGAGGTCACAGAGGTCTTCGAGAAGGTGATGAAAGTCAGGGAGCACAGTCTCGAAGCCAGAGACGTTGCTGACAGGTTCTTCTTCGAGACGGTGGTAAGGATCCACAGGGCAGGCGAGGGCGCTCCCTTCACCGGTCTCAAGCCAGCCGGCCTAGGGCACGGACCCGTAGTTCCCGTGGCCGAGAAGGCGATCGAGGATGGTTCCCCAGACGAACTCGTCAAGGTGCTGACGTATACGGTCGAGGGGCAGATCAGAGAACGCTTTGAGCACGTTATGCATCTCAAGAGGGAAGCCTCCGGGAAGGGCGTTAAGGAGATGCGCGAGTACGTGGAGGCGATGCTGGGTTTGGAGGTGTATTCGCACAAGCCCTACGAGTGCGCCCACGCCGAGCCCCACGGTGAGGGTGCTCACCACCATGAGCATGCCGCCTAGGAGGCTAAACATCGGCGGGCATTGTGGAAGGATACATCCATAGAGACTCTGAGAACTTGCGGGGGCCACGGCTTGCGCTAGGCGTTTACGCCTCCTCACTCTTTGCTCCAAGACTCGCAGTCTATTTCGCGACTGGCCTCATGGCCCTGCTTGCCGAAGCACTGCATACTTTAAGCGACACCTTAATCTCCGGCTTCTTGGGACATCCGGGGAGGGAGACCGATGACCGAAAGGAACACTAGCAAAGAAGCACTGCGGCGTCTGGCGCTCGAAGGACTCCGCTCTGGGGAAGGAACAAGAGATCTTACGACGGCCGAAGACCACCAAGCGGGAGGACAGAGCGGTACGCTGCGGGCAGCGGTCTTTGGAATCAACGACGGGCTGGTCTCCAACTTCAGCCTGGTGATGGGCGTGGCGGGCGCCGCCCCCAGTTCGAGGTTCGTGCTGCTGGCAGGGATGGCAGGGCTGCTCGCCGGAGCGTTCTCCATGGCCGCCGGGGAGTACGTATCGATGAGCTCCCAGCGGGAGCTATTCGAAAATCAGATAGCCATCGAACGCCGCAAGCACGAGGAAGATCCTTACGCAGAGCGGCGGGAACTGGCCCTCATATGCCAGAAGCACGGCATTCCCGAGCAAGAGGCGTGGGCCATGGCAGAGACCGTGATGCGAGATCCAGAGATGGCACTGGACATCCACGTCAGGCAGGAGCTAGGCCTCAATCCTGAGGAACTCGGCTCGCCATGGGGAGCAGCGTTCAGCTCCTTCGGGGCATTCATCGTGGGTGCGATCGTGCCAGTAGCTCCTTACCTGTTCTCTACAGGCACGGCTGCTCTCATCGTGAGCGTAGTCCTCAGCGCGCTGGCTCTGCTCGGGACGGGCGCTGCGATATCCACCTTCACTATCCGACACTGGCTCTCTAGCGCGCTGCGCATGCTGGTTATAGGAGCGTCGGCCGCTACCGTGACATATATCGTTGGCAGCATCATTGGAGTCTCGACTGGCCTGTAGCAGGAGTGGTAGGTCACCCAGCTGCCTTTCTGGGGCGTCAAAAGACGGCTTGCTAACCAGGGCTATGCACGATCCTGGATCTGGACTCTCGAGAATCACTCTTCTACTCTGGTCAATAGGCCATTCGTCCACCCAGCCTCCGAGAGGCGCTCAGGAACCTTCGCCGGAGCGGCGGCGCTCGGCCCACTCACGCTCAGCCTCTTTCTCCATGCGCTCTAGGCGCTCGTAGTAGTCGGGGAACTCCTTCATGTGCGCGAGCGCGATCTTGCCCGTAAGGATAGGGTCGTCCCCCGTCACGTCGGTCTGAGGGTCGTGGGCGCCGTGCTCATACTCGACGTCCATCCCGATGCGGAACTGCTCCAGCTTGAAGCGGTCCCAGTCCACACCGATCTCGTCTCCCACACTTCGGGCTTCCTCCGAAGTTGTACGCTTTTCTTCGGCCAAGGCTCACTCCTCCTCTCGTTGCCCTCTGCTCATCGTCCCCCTGTCAGAGTACTCTACTGTATACTTTACCCGACCCCGCGCGGCGCCTAGAGGAGCAGCTCACCGGGATCAACTCGATCATGTACTACGGCACCCGGCTCCTGGGTGAGGCCGGATTCTCGGCAAACTCGGCGATCATCCTCAACATCCTCAACGGCGTCGCCTCCGTGTCAGGCATCACCGTCGCAATCTTGGTGATGAACCGCATCAACCGGCGTACGATGCTGCTGTTCGGCTACTTCGGTATCGCGACGGCGCACCTCTTGATCGGCCTCTCTTCGTTGCTCTTGGCTCCAGGCCTTTTCCGGGCGTACATGATACTTCTCTTCGTCATTTTGTTCGTCTTCATCATGCAGGGCACGGCCGGGCCGCTGGTCTGGCTGATGCTCTCCGAGATCTTCCCCCTGGAGATGCGCGGCTTCGCCATCGGCATCTCCGTCTTCCTCCTGTGGATCACGAACTTCTTCGTCGGCCTGTTCTTCCCCCCGCTGGTGGCCGCGTTCGGCATCTCATCGACGTTCTTTATGTTCGCTGCGATCGGAGCCCTCGCGTTCGTGTTCATATGGACGATGGTTCCGGAGACACGCGGACGTACACTCGAACAACTCGAGGAGGAGTTCGCCGAGAAGTACGGGGGGACTGGCTTGCGCAGCCCCGAGGCCGCGCGCGCCAAGTAGCCGTGGTCCTTGACGGGTCGCCTGCGCAATCGGCGCAGGCGACCCGAGACCCGTATGTCACCACCGGGAGCGCAATACGGTGCAACACAGTGCAAGCCAGAGAAAAGAAATCCACTTAGAAATGGGGATCTGCAACCCCCTGTACACTCCTGCAACATCCCTTGAAAGATTGTAGCTCCGAAGTTTGCGGGGTCGAGACCCGTCGGTCACTGTGCCTTACACTAACCTGGGCGTAATGGGGCGTAACGCGACGATACTCTGCGGACCCTTTTGCCTGCAGTTGAGCGACTTTTTGGCTTAGATATAGAGGCTCAAATCTAACTCGTAATGAGCAGGTCAGCGGTTGGAGTCCGCTCGTCGGCTCTCTTTTTCCGGGTATTTGCAGGTAAAACGCAGAGTGACGCCGAGATCGCTATCTAGAGTCGCAGCCGATTTACTGCTACCCGATTGACGGAACGTGCTCTCCAAGGCGTTGGCGGTGTGATCACGGACGCGTGAATCCAGAACCCCCCCTGCCGCTAGCGCTGGTGCGCGGCTGACGGGGGCGGATGTGGTTATGGTTTCGCAGCGTGGCGTGAATACCACGGTGCTTGGTAACAAACTAGAGCGATATAATGCCTGTGTGGGGAAGGGGACCGAAGTTCGGTCCTGTTCGATCGGAGGCTGACCGCGATCGAAGCGCTGCTCACCACCAAGCTCTACGTACCTCGGGCGCACCCTAACTTGGTGCCCCGCCCGCGCTTGGGCGAACTTCTCGCCGAGGGGATGAATCGAAAGCTAACCCTCGTCTCTGCTCCGGCCGGTTATGGCAAGACCACGCTGCTTAGCGAGTGGCGGATGATCCATCTGGGCAGCGAGTACCCGCTGGCCTGGGTCTCGCTGGAGGAAGCCGATAACGATCCGTCACGCTTTCTTTCCTACCTGGTAGCCACTCTCCAGACCGTCGAGGCAGGTATCGGAGACTCTGTCTTGGCCTCGTTGCGCTCTCCTCAGCCGCCACCCGTTGAATCGGTCCTGGCTGCCCTGATCAACGATATTGCTGCTGTCCCGGAAGAGTTTGCAGTCGTCCTCGACGACTACCACGTGATAGAGGCACAGCCAATCCAGGGCGCCATCGCGTTCCTGCTAGAACATATGTCGCCGCAGATGCACCTGGTAATCGCCAGCCGCACCGACCCGCCCCTTCCCCTCGCGAGGCTGCGTGCCCGAGGCCAGATGACCGAGCTACGCGCCGCTGACCTGCGCTTCACGGCGGAAGAAGCCGGCGCCTTCCTCACAGATGTGATGGGGCTCGAACTTTCCACCAGGGACGTGGAGGCCCTGGAGAGACACACTGAGGGCTGGATCGCCGGCCTGCAATTGGCGGCGCTCTCCATGCGGGGTCGAGAGGACAGCTCCGCCTTCATAGAAGCGTTCACCGGAAGCAACCGTTACGTACTGGACTACCTGGTCGACGAAGTGCTCGCGCGACAGGCGGAACCTGTGACCTCCTTCCTGCTAAAGACCTCGATCCTCGATAGGCTGAGCGGCGAGCTCTGTGATGCAGTTGCGGAATCACACGGCGGCCAAGAAATGCTGGAGACGCTAGACAGAGAGAATCTGTTCGTCGTCCCGCTCGACGAGGAAGGCCACTGGTACCGTTACCATCACCTCTTCGCCGAGGTGCTACGCCACCTCCTGCGCCGCTCCCAGCCGAACTTGGTGCCCGAGCTGCATCGACGGGCATCGCGATGGTACGAGCAAAACGGGCTGCTCGACGAAGCCATAAAGCACGCCTTGGCCGCTCGAGACTTTGAGAGTGCGGCGCGCCTGGTCGAAGGGGGTGCGGGAGAGATACTGGCCCGGGGCGAAGTGAGTCTGTTGGTGGGCTGGGTGGAAGCGCTGCCCGAAGAGCTTATGCGTTCCCGGCCCGGACTCTGCATCCCCTACGCCTGGGCCTTGTTCTTGACCGGTCGGCTCGAAGATGCCGAAGAGCGCGCGCGTGACGCCGAGCGCGCCGCCAACACCGGGGTGCTTTCGGCCGAGGTGACCGCTTTACGGGCAAACCTCGTCCGTGCCCGGGGAGACGTGCCCGGCTCCATCGAACTCGCCCGCGAGGCGCGAAAGCTCTTGCCCGAGGACGACTTCGCCTTGCGCGGTGCGATCTCCTTCAATCTCGGCAGCGCTTACTGGGTGACCGGCGACCTCGAAGCGGCGAAGGAGGCTTTTGCCGAGGCGAGCGCCGCCAGCAGGCGCGCCGGCAACACCTACGTCGCGCTGCTGTCCATGAGGGCACGCGCCGAGATAGAGAAGATGAGCGGCCACCTCCGTCGGGCGGCCGACCTCTACCACGAGGCGTTGCAGATTGCCGAAGCGTCACCTTCCCCCGCGGCTGGCCTGGCGCACGTCGGGATGGGCGAGCTCCTCTACGAGTGGAACGACCTTGACGGAGCTGTGCACCACCTCACGCAAGGCATAGATCTGGGCAACAGGAGCGGAAGCTTCGATATCCACTTCCCCGGTCGCGCCGCCCTCGCCTTGGTTAGGCAATCGATGGGAGACACGCAGGGCGCCCTCGAAGTTATACAGGAGGGAGAGCGGGCCTTACGCACCATTAACCTGCCACCCTATATGCTCGACCAAAAAGCCGCCTTCGAGGCGCGAGTGCGGCTGGCGCAAGGAGATTTGGCCACCGCCGCACGCCTCTTGGAGGAACACGCAATCGGCACCGACGATGCCGTGAACATTCAGAACGAGCTCGAGCACCTCGTGCTGGCACGGGTGCTCCTCGCCCGGGATGAGGTCCACGCGGCTTTGAATCTCCTTGAGCGGCTGCGAAGCGCCGCAGAGACAACTGGGCGGATGGGCAGCAAGATCAAGGTACTGGTCCTACAGGCGCTGGCCTACA
>DASSJP010000401.1:0-7819 GCA_035691165.1 Rubrobacter sp. | reverse complement strand
CGTCACCTCCTTTCCCCGCGCTCCTCACCGGAGCACTTGCCCTCAAGGTAACAAACCTCGCAGGACGGCGCTACTTCTTTGTATATGTCTAGTTGCTACGTGGGGAGAGGGCAGGCGAGTGTTGCTCCTACCTCCTTCGGGGGGGTGGAAGCCAGTTAGGACAACGGTGAGCCTAACGTTCCGTGCAGTGATCGGACCTCTCGGCACGTCGGTAATGGAGATCGCACTCTAGCCGCATCGAAGAGGTTGCTCTGACGAGGTGGAGGACGAGTCGCCGTCATTGAAGGACGTGTGGCATGCAGCAGGACGAATAGTTATACCCGCTGCCCATATTTTGTATTGGGACTTCGGTTCTCAGGGGACATTGGAGACACGCTTCTACCTTACAACCCAGGACTATACAGGATCTCGCATTCGGACTTCGGAGAATCTTCCTTCCACGCAATCGGGTGAATAAGCCTTCTTAAGAGATGCGCCAGGCTTCTTGGTGTGGCATGCTTCAAGGTACTAGTAGCAGAAGACACATGCAGAAGGCAGGCGCGCCGTGGTTCGCCAAGCACACCTCATAGCCGTGGTGATGGTATTGCTGATCGGGTGCGCTGTGCTTCTCCTAGTGGTCGGCTGTTCAGGGGTGCGCTCGGGGGCCTCCAAGAAGGAGCAGGGACGCTCACCCCAAGCAACAGCCTCAGAAGAAGCCCGGTGTGAGGGGACGCGGACCTTGTACCACTACGTGATCGCCTATGGACGCGGCCTGTATAGCAAGACGAGGTCTGGTAGCGAGGAAGATATGAAGAAGGCTGATGAGAAGGCTGGTCAAAAGACGGAGGTCATAGACGTCTTTACCACGAACGACCTACCCGGCTGCCCCAAGGGGGGCCTGCTCTTAGGCACCGACAAATCAGACGTGGACCCTTACCCTGACCATCCAGGACTGGATGGTCAGGCCGGCGATGACGAGATACGCGGCCTTGGCGCTAATGACTCTCTCTCCGGAGGAGACGGCAAAGACGTCCTCTACGGTGGGCCGGGCGAAGACAGGATTGACGGAGGCAAGGGCGAGGATGTCATCTATGGCGGGGACGGCAACGATATCTCGAAGGAGGGGCCGGGTACGGTGCCTATGTTAGACGGAGGCCCTGGCGAAGATATGATCTACGGCGGGGATGGCAACGATAGTCTTGCCGCCAAGGATGGGCAGCGGGACAAGCTCTATTGCGGCAAAGGCAAGGACGAGTATTTCGCTGACAAGAACGACTACGTCGACAGCAGTTGCGAGGTGCCCTTTCATCCCCCTCAATGTTGCGCCGCTTAGAGCTTCCGCCAGTAGGCAGAGAACACGAAGGTTTATGAGCGGAGCATGGAGTGCTAAATCATTCGGGAAGTTGCTGAAGCTTGCCGAACGACAAGGAGCATCTCCATGCCCGCTATCTCACCATACATCATCGACCCTATATGGGAGCAGTTTGAAGCTCTCTTGCCCGAACACAACGTCGATCATCCGCTTGGCTGCCACAATCCCCGCATACCCGACAAGGTGGTCTTCGAGAAGCTCGTACAGGTTTTGGTCTTCGGCTGCGCTTACGAAAGAATCGCCGACCAGAGGTGTTCGGCAACCACCTTGCGCCGTCGCCGGGACGAGTGGATCGCCTCTGGAGTGATGGAGAAGCTACAACGGATAGTTCTCGATGCCTACGACTGGATGATCGGCTTCGATCTGTCCGAGGTGTCCGTAGATGGCTGCATCACAAAGACTCCCTGTGGAGGTCAAAAGGCGGGTAGAAGCCCTGTAGATCGGGGCAAGCAGGGGCTCAAACGCTCGATGGCAGTAGACGCCAACGGCATTCCTGGCATTCCAATAGGAGCTATAGCTGCCCCTGCCAACCGTCATGACTCACCGCTGCTGGAGGCGACTCTGGACACTATGGAGATTGTGGGAGAGTTGCCCGAGAACATTAGCGTCCACCTCGACCGGAGCTACGATTTGGAGACTACCCGAGAGCGGCTATGTAGTCGTGGCCTTATCCCTGTGATCTCCGAGAAAGGCAAGCCGGCTCCGCTTGGAGCAACGAAGCGTTGGGTGGTAGAACGCACGAATTCGTGGCAAAACGCGCACAAGAAGTTGGTGTGGTGTACCGAGAGGGAAGATCGAGTTATCGACTTTTGGCTCGCATTCTCTAGGGTGGTCATAACCGTGGGAAGGCTCATCAGGCGGGGCTGGACCCACTACCGCTGGGAGGGACGACCTTGTCGCCGACCATAGCCTACTGGCGGAGGCTCTTAGCCGACCGTAACCGAGGAAGGTTCCGAGAGCCTCCTCAGCTTCAGGTATCGCTCGATCCCGGCCAGGCCGAACAGCAACCGCGCCCGCTGCGGCAACAAGGGCCACGCGGTCGCCCGGTCGATCACCTCGGGCTCCGCGACCACCCAGGGCTCGCCTCTAGTCTCGAGCGTCGCTTGGCCGGCGGCCAGCACGTTCTTCAACCAGTCCGCGCCCTCCCCGAACGGCAGCGATATGATGACGAACCCCTCGGTCGTTGGCACCGCCCATATAGGGGTTGCGTACTCCCTCCCCGAGCGGCGTCCCTTGTGCCAGATGACGCCAGCGAAGAAGTAACGGCGGCCGGCCAGCCTCATCATGGCCGGGTTGCCGAAGCGCTTGTTTAGGGCACGCGAGGCGTCGGTTATAGACTTTATCGCTTGCAAGCGGAAGAACGCCACGACGAGCACCAACAACAGCGGCGCAAGAAACACGATGCGCAGAACGAGACGCCTCAAAGGGCCGGGCCTAGCAAGTCTGCTGTCTCTACTTGTCCCGATGGAGTGCCTCCCTTCCCATCCTCTCATCTTACTCTCAGTTCTTATTCACCGGAGTGCGTGGAAGGTAAATTGTCAGAAACTCATATCCAGCATGCTGCATGGATGACCCTGTCTCGACCGGGCGAGGCCACTTTACGTGGGTCTGAGGCGAACCAGTCGGCACAACATCTCGTGTCACCGTATAAAGATTCAGGATACCGAATAGGTTTCTCGGCCGACACGACGCCAAAATGTTTCGCGTGGCCCGCGAGCACCTGACGGAGGGACGCGAACTCACGGCTGAACAGCGTGAGTACCTGGAGAGCTCGGGGGAGATGGAGCGCGTGAGGGCCCGTCTCGCAGAGGAGTAGGTTAAGGCCGAGGCAAAGCTTCGGGCTAAGGGAGCGCGGACAGCCGAGCGGAAGGTGAGGAAGTAGAATCGTGGTCATGAGAGCAGTACTTTACACTCGTGTCTCGACGGACGAGCAGGTCAGGCAAGGTTACTCCCTCGATGACCAACGGCGAGTCCTACGTGAACAGTGAGGGTTACGCGGTAGTCGAGAAGGTTGCCGATAAGGGTAACTCCGGTGCTAACCTGTACCGTGCCGGGTTGCTCAAGATCACAGAGCTTGCCGAGTCCGGGCAGATGGACCTCGTGCTCGCCACCAAGCGTAACCGCTTCTTTCGCGACCTCTACTACCGACGCGGGTTTGAGCGGGACCTGAAACGCTTCGGGGTGAGTCTCAAGGCTCTCGACGATACCGGTAACCGCATCGCCGACGGGGTGATGGACCTAATGGGCGAGGAGCAACGGATGGAGATAGCTCGGGAGACCCGCCGAGGTAGGATGCAACGCGCCCGTTCCGGCGAGGTGGTCGCGGGCGTGCCCCCCTACGGGTTCAACTTCGAAGTGGAGGATGGCGAGGCGGTTGTCGTGCGCAAGATCTTCTTGATGGCAGCCTCCGGCACGAGTCTGAACGGGATAGCTTCAGCACTAGAGCGCGAGGGTGTGCCCACTCCACGCGGTGAGAGGGGCGCGAAAGGCTCGGGCGACGGCCACACGTGGAGCCGGGCGGTTCTCCGGCAGATGATCCTATCCGACTCCTACCTCCCCCATGCCTCCACCGACCTCGAAGCGCTCGTGGAGCGTGGAAACCTCGACCGGGCGGTGCTAGAGAGACTTAGGGACGATAAGCACTACGGTGTGTGGTGGTTCAACAGGGTTGGCGTGGAAACCTATTACGAGGACGGCGAGAAGCGCCGGAGGTTCTGGGAAGATCCACAGTCCGAGTGGATCGCCGTACCGATCCCCGCCGCAGGTGTGCCGCGCGGGCACGCGGAGGAAGCGAGGCGCACGATGCTTAACAACAGGGCACACTCCAACGCGGGCAGGCGCTTCTGGGAGCTCTCGGGCGGCATCCTCTATTGCCCATGCGGTCGGCGGATGGCCGCGCACACCGCCCCGAGAAAAGGCAACGCAAGCTTCTATTACGTTTGCGGGCTCAGGCGCTCTAACCATGGCACGTGCGAGCACGGCGTGAGGTACCACCGCGCGGAAGAGACAGAGAGGAAGGTACGGGCGCTGGTACTCGGGTTTCTCTCGCAACCCGAGGAGATCAGGCGCCGCGCGGAGGAGTACGTGGAGTCAGAGAGGGGCCGCCTCTCGCGGGTCGGTCGGGATCTCTCCGGCTGGGAGGGTAGGCTGGCCGACACCGAGCGGAGGCGCTCGGCGCTCATAGACCTTGCTGCGGACGGTACCATAAGCCACGAGGACCTGAGAACTAAGCTCTCCGGGCTCAACGCAGAACGCGAGGCCATAAAGCCGGAGATCGAGGCCCTTAGGGAGGGCAGCGAGGAGCTAGAGAGGCTCGAAGATCTGCCCCAGTTCGCCGAGAGCCTCGCACGGGACCTCCCCCACCTCATAGACTCGCGGCCCGTGGTGAGGGATTACGAGACCATTGGGCCGGAGCGGACAGAAGAAGATCCGCTCGGCATTTACACGCTCACGCCAGACAGAATCCGACGCCTCTCAGAGGAGGGGGTCGCGAGGAGGGAGCGCGAGGTCGAGGACGAGCGGGCAGCGAAGTATCGGGCGATGTACGAGGACCCGGGCCTTAGGGTGGTCGCCCATCCAGACGATACACTGGAGGCGAGCTGGCGATTCGGTGAGGCTACGTTGCGTAAGGACAGTGACACGTCGAAGAACAAGCACGCGACGCAGCATTTCCATACCACGGAGCACCCCATAGTCCAGTCGTTCGAGCCTGGGGAGGATTGGATCTGGTGCTTCGTAGACGAGATGGTCATGGAGCCCCGTAATTAGGGAGGAGAGAGTAATTCCCGGAGTAGAACGTCGCAGGGTGCGCCCATGCACGGGATAGAGTTTCGACTCGAGTTCCTTATCGGGCTCCTTGGCATAGTGGCTCTGCTCGCACAACTCGCCCGCATGGCCGGCGTTCCATACCCGATCTTCCTTGTCCTCGGCGGCATAGGCGTGGGACTGGTTCCCGGCCTCCCGCAGATAGAGCTCCCGCCCGAGATCATCTTCCTCGTGTTCATCCCGCCACTGCTGCTCTCGGCCGCGCTCTCATCCTCCCCGCGCGACCTGCGCGCCCACGCCCGCCCCATAGGACTTCTCGCCGTCGGTCTCGTCCTCCTGACAACGACGGCCGTCGCCGCCGTCGCCCACCTCGTTATCGAACTGCCGTGGGCCGCGGCGTTCGTCCTCGGGGCCGTAGTTGCTCCCACGGACCCCGTTGCGGCCGAGGCGACTTTCCGCAGGCTCGGCGTCCCTGACCGCGTGCAGACCATCGTGGGAGGCGAGAGCATCATCAACGACGGGACGGCACTCGTGGCATACAACATCGCCGTCGCCGCTGTAGTTACGGGCTTGTTCTCCGTGGCGCACGCCGGCCTGGAGTTCCTCCTGGTGAGCGGGGGTGGGATCATCCTCGGAGCCGTCGTGGCCAGGCTCGTTACGCCTCTATACGGGCGGCTGACAGACCCAACGATCCTTGTGGTGTTCACCCTCATCCCCGCCTACTTCTCCTACATACTCGCCGAGAGACTGGGCGTCTCGGGCATCCTGGCCGTGGTCACACTCGGGCTCTACGTGGGGTGGCAGGCCCCGAAGCTCTTCACCGCCAGGGCGCGCGTGCAGAGCTACTCCTTCTGGGCAGTCCTGACCTTCCTCATGGATTCGTTGCTGTTCATCCTCGTCGGGTTGCAGTTCCCCGTGATACTGGAGAACATGCAAGAGTATTCGATCGCGCAACTTCTTCTCTACGCCGCGCTCGTATGTGGCGTTGTTATCGGGCTGCGACTGCTGTGGTTCCTCTTCGCCCCAAGCTCCACCCCGGCCCTCGACCGGCTGCTGCGAACGACGTATCTGAGGGCCCCCTGGCAGGAGCGGATGGTAATGGGTTGGAGCGGAATGCGTGGTGCGATCTCGCTCGCTGCGGCGCTGGCCGTGCCATTGCAGACGCAGGCAGGCGTGGACTTCCCCCAGAGGGACCTGATCATCTTCCTCACCTACTGTGTCATCTTCGCCACGCTGGTACTTCAGGGACTCAGCCTGCCGTTCCTGATCCTCTCTCTGGGTGTGAGAGACGAGGGGGACGACGCCCGCATGGCCGAGCTGGAGGCGCGTCTGAAGGCCACCCGCACGGCGCTCGACAGGCTCGACGGCATGTGTGAAGACGAGAACGTCCCGGCCCGCAGCCGCGAGAGGCTGCGTGAGATCTACGAGGAGCGCATCAGGCGCTATGAATCTGGTCTCGAAGCCGGGCGCGTCACCGACGAGTACCAGGAGAGCTCGACCGCCTGGAGCCGCTGGCGGCGCGAGCTCTTCGACGCCGAACGCGAAACGATCGTCTCCCTGCGCGACGCAGGCGAGATCAACGCTGACGTCATGCGCCGCGTCGAGCGCGACATAGACCTGGAAGAGCTGCGGGAGAGCGGTTGAAGGAGATACCGTGCCTACAATGATCGTACTGGTCAACCTGAAGGATGGTGTAGCTCCCGATGATTACGAACGCTGGCTCCAGGATCGCTACGTTCCCGCGGTCCTGGACCTTGCCTCGGTGGACGAATGGCGAGGCTACAGGGTGAGCAGCCTTCTTGAATCGGGCGGAGATCCACCCTACCAGTACGTCGTGTCGGTCGAGATAAACGACCTGGACCAACTAGGCAGGGATATAGATAGCGAACGGATGCAGATGCTCCTCGGCGAGCTCGGACGATATGCCGACGTTACGCAGCTCATAACCGAGCGCTTCGTGTGAGAGTATGGACGTGAAATTTGTCCCAGATTGAGATAGTTCTCGGTCTTCTCGTGGCGGTGGCGGCGCTTGCAACGCTCGCCATGCGGCTGAAGGTACCGTATCCGATCCTGCTCGTACTCGGCGGGTCGGTGCTCGGGTTCGTACCGAAACTGCCGCCGGTCGAGCTTGATCCTGAGCTGGTCTTCCTTTTATTCCTGCCGCCGCTGTTGTACGTCTCGGCGCTGTTTACTTCGTGGCGCGATTTTCGTGCCAACGTCAGGCCGATCACGCTTCTCGCGGTCGGGCTCGTTCTGGCGACCTCCTTCGTTGTCGCCGCTGTGGTCCACGCCGCCATCGGGCTCCCCTGGGCCGCCGCGTTCGTACTCGGGGCCATCGTCTCCCCCACCGACGCCATCGCCGCTACGACGGTGGCCCAGCGCCTCGGTGTTCCTCGCCGAATCGTCACGATCCTCGAAGGCGAGAGCCTGGTCAACGACGCAACCGGCATCGTCGCCTACCGCATCGCGGTCGCCGCCGTGGTCACTGGGGCGTTCTCGATCTGGGAGGCCGGATTGCAGTTCGTCGTCGGCGCCGCGGGCGGGGTGGCCGTCGGGCTCGCCGTAGGATGGTTCGTCATCTGGGCGCGCCGCCACCTCTCCGAAGACCCTTCCATACAGAACACCCTCTCCCTCCTGACACCCTTCGTCTCGTACCTGCTGGCGGAAGAGCTCCCTTCATATTTGTGGCACTACTTCGGACTT